>PEAC01000054.1 GCA_002753305.1 Nitrospirae bacterium MYbin6 | reverse complement strand
ACCCCATTGTAATAAAATCATGGAAGGCTAATTGGGATAACTTGTCTAACTACTTCAAGTACCCGCTGGATATTCGCAGGATTATCTATACGACAAATGTTATCGAGGGTTTCCTTATAGCGGCGGGTATATTTATACATCTAATGATTATGGTGTCACGTGGACAGAACATACAAGTCCAGGTAGTGCAGCCTGGATTGCAGCAACATCGTCAGCAGATGGTAACAAAGTGGTGGTTGCTGCCTATGGTGGACAGTTATATACTGGGGTTTATGAAGATTATACTCTCACCATTACAAAATCCGGCACTGGTACTGGCACGGTAACAGCCAGTACTGGCACAATCACATGGAGTGGTAATACAGGCACTGTTACATATGATAGCGGTACAAGTGTAACCCTGACAGCAACGCCGGATTCAGATAATTCAACCTTCACTGGTTGGTCAGGGGATGATTGTACAGGAACGAGCACTTGTACGCTGACGGTGTCTTCGGCAAAATCGGTAACCGCTACATTCACATCGTATAAACTCACCGTTACCAAGGATGGCGGTGGCAGCGGTACGGTAAAAAGTTCAGAATCAACACCAAAGATAGATTGTGGAAGCACTTGCTACGCAATGTATGCACCGGGAAAATCGATAACTCTGACAGCAAGTCCAACAAGTGGTTCTACGTTTTTTGGATGGACAGATTCTAATGGGAGTGTATTATCAACAACTCCTACTTTATCTATGACGATTAACCAAGACTTAAGTAAGAGTGTATATTTTTCATTGCTATCAAACGTCACACTTATCGAGAAAACTGGTACAGGAACAGGTACTGTTTCAGCAGGTACGGAAACAATCATGTGGAATGGTGATGTGGGTACAGTATCATACTCTGCGGGAACAAGTGATTATTTGAAGGCGACAGCAGATACAGACTCTACTTTTGAGGGATGGACTGGGAATTGTCAAGGGATAACTACAGACAACAAATGTGTGATTACAAAGGCTAACTCAAGATTGGTGACAGCTAAGATATCAAAAGGTACTCCTGCTACATATTATGATATTACCATTACTATTAAAGGTTCTGGAACAGTTAATACTGCAGATTTAAAAACAATCATGTGGGATGGAGATGTAGGCACGATATCTTATAAATCCGGTACAAAAGTAATTTTAGTTGCAAAGGCAGAAGATGGTTATAACTTTAAGGAATGGGGTGGGGCTTGTAATGGTATGGGTAAATATGAGTTGACAATTGATTCGGCAAAATCGGTAACAGTTGTTTTTGATAAAGCTCTACATAAAAACTTTACGTCTACTTTTTTTCGAATAGCGAATATGTCCTCTGCATCTGACGAGTTTAATATATGGATGGATATAAAATCAGATGGTCAACCTATTACCGGTCTATGTAATAATTATAAATTTAAAGTTTATGCAAATAATATAGTTCATGCCACACAACACAAATGTGATGAACAGGCAGGGATATATAAGGTATTAATGAAGTTATCACCGAATTTAAATAATAAGAGGGTAGTGCATTTTGAAAATGGTGTTGTTAATATATGTCCTAATAGTGGTAACAATAGTTCTTGTCAGCAATTATATGGTACCCCATCTGATTTTTCTGTTTATGGGACTACTTTTGATATGAAATCACACTCTTATTCTTTTGGTAATGGTGCATGGGCTACAAAAGCTAAAGGTATGTATAATGAGATAGCAAAGGCAACAGGTATTATTTCTGAGTATATAGAGGAGTCACAACAAGAAGACTTTGTAAAACAAGTGAGTAACTGGAATTTTGACCTAACAACACAAGGAATTAGAAACTATTATAGTGATGGGCTCTGTTACGGATTAGCAGCCGCATCTATAGCAAATTTTAATCATACCAATAACTCTACTTGGGGGTATAGTGCAAAGATAGAAGACCTTAAAGGTGAAATTCTGTATCATTGGGATTACACTAAATTAATAGCAAAAGGTTCATTTAAACCATATCTAACTAATAACATTTACGATAATAATGAAATAAATAATAGTGATAGTGAATTGGTGTGGACTTATCAAGCAGCAAAAAAAATATTATATTATTTTGTTGCACAGGAATGGTACAAATATAGCAATGACGAGTGGGTTGGGAGGAATGTAGATTTAGTAATGACAAACAATGATCATAAAAAGACTATTAAGTCTCAAGTTATAGCAATGACGAGTGGGTTGGGAGGAATGTAGATTTAGTAATGACAAACAATGATCATAAAAAGACTATTAAGTCTCAAGTTATAGCAATGTTAAAGGAAGGAAGCCCTGTTTTATTGAATATAGCTAATCCGTCACATACTATGGTAATTACTCAAGTCTTTGAAATAAATGGCATGTATATATTTAATATATATGACAATAACAATCCTTATAAAAGTAGCAAAGATGCTCCTTATGTATTTTATTCATCAGTTAATGATATAATATATAGAAATTCGTATAATAAAGATGATTATGATATAGATACTATAACAGTATATGGTGACATTAGATCATATAACATTCTTTCTGCACGTTGCAATAATGATACACAAAATATATATAACCTACGGGATAAGTGTGAGGAATATAATATTCAAGCGAATAGAATTACTGATTTAAATGGGGTATTATTGTCGAGTAAAAGTGATAGTTACGCATACAATATCGACAAAATCAGAATAACTGTAATTGGTGCAGAAATCAGAAAGGTTGTAGAAAAAGAAAATGGTGAAACGATTACTTTAATACCAGAGGGTGATATTATTAATGATAAAGAAATAATCTACAAAAGTTATGAAGGGTTAAGCAATATTTTATTTTTACCATTGGAAGAAATATACCGTATTGACATAGCAAAACCAAATAATCTTGCTACTGTAATGGTATTTATCACAATACCCAACACTGATGGTACAGTTCAGAAAATCAATTATAAAAATATACCTGCGATTGAAACTGAATCAAGCAGTATCTACTTTTACGTCGGAAGAAATAACACTGATACTTCTTTAAAGATAAATTCTGCCACATCATCGCTGCAAAAGAATATAATTCAGACGTATAATACCTACGATCCTGACTATAATGCATCATTAAAACTGTTATTATTAAGCCCAACTAATTTCACCGCAGTAACTACCTCAAATAGCACCACAGCCGTAAAAATGACATGGACTAATGGTAGCAATGTATCTTCAGTAAAAATCGTCCGGAAGGAAGGAGAAGCACCATCATCAAGCGATGACGGAATATCTATATACCAAGGGACAGATACGACTGTCACCGATACAAGCGTTGCATCAAACACAATCTACTACTATGCCGCATACAGCATCGGAAGTGATGGGACATATTCAGACACCAGCACTGTAAGCGTTGACACATCAAAATATGGTATATATGGTACAGTGAACCTTGATAATGGCAGTGTTTTAAAAAATGCAGCAGTAAGCCTTATGGATTCTTCCGGCAACACGCTATCTACCTCCTATACCAACACAAATGGATACTATTCATTTGCTAATCTCAGCGCTGACAGTTATACAGTTTCAATCGACACAAGTTACTATAAGGCAGCAGAATCTACTAAATCTGTAACTATATCTGACCAGAGTGTCAATGTTGACTTTTCAGTATCAGAAAAGTCAATGATAAAAATCCTCAGCAGTGATAGTTACGTAGACGCAGATAGCACAACAGTACCTATTAATTGGACAGACAGGAAAATACCGGACAACAGCACAATTAGTATATCTTTTGCTATAGACAGCACATGGTACACTATGCCAGGGACATATGATGCCTCAAAAGGATTCACATACCTGACCATATCTGATTATCTTAAAAACCTTCAAAGTCCTGCCTCAACCCTAACAGTAAAGTTATCTTTATCTTCGGATGTAACTATTTCCGACAATAAAACCTTTAGTATCTATTATAAGCCAACAGAATTTAATGGCAATATCCTGTGGAGAAATAAAGTTGACGGTACTATAGCACTATGGAAAATGAATGGAACTACACCTTCAGATGTTCAGGTGCTTCCAACTGTAGCGGACACCAGCTGGCAGATAGCTGTAACTGCAAATTTTGTTAGCCAAAGTAACGAGAGTATAATATGGAGAAATAATATTTATGGATACAATGCTATATGGGGATTAACAGGTACGTATGTAACGTCTGTAAGATCATTACAGACTATTGCTGATTTGGAATGGGAAATAGCAGGTACGGGTAATTTTAGCAGGACAGGATACGTAGATATAATTTGGAGAAATAAAATCACAGGACAGAATGTTGCATGGACTGTAAAAAGTGGGACAATATCAGCGGTAACCATGCTACCCTCAGTTGAAGATACTAAATGGAAAATAGTAGGAATACGGGATTTCGATGGTGATGATTTACCTGATATCTTATGGAGAAATACAGAAACAGGAGTAAATTGTATATGGCTAATGAATGGCTACAATGTTAAAGATGTGGTGTTATTGCCATCGGCAGAGGATCCTACATGGGAGCTTGTTGCCATAAGCGATATAAAAGGTACTAATAAGACAAATAGCCTGATATGGCGTAACAAGATAACGGGACAAAATGTGTTTTGGACAATGAAAGGCACAAGTGTTGATTCATCATATATACTTCCTACGGTTGAAGATTTGAATTGGGAGATAGTGGGACCTAAGTGATGAAATCATTTGTGTCATATAAGCGGACACTTAAAAGGGACGGTTCTATTAAAATTCAATCATGGACACATTATATTTTAGTGGGACAAGAATTTCATTTAAGAATTCACGGTATTAAACATCATGAGCTGATTAATAAATTTTGTTGCTTTTGCGGAGAATATTCTTTATAATATCCGCAGGAGAAGCGGAGATTGTGGTTGCATACATTCACGAATTACCTGACTGGCCTCATTTCCAGTGGGATGATAAGTATCTTGCCGGAGAGCTTGCTGCTGTGCGCCACCGACAAGGACGAATCTTAGGCCGTCTTGAAAGTTTAGGGATTAAGTTGCGTGAAGAAGCCTCATTCCGGACTCTAACGGAAGAAGTCATTAAATCAAGCGAGATCGAAGGCGAAATATTGAATCGCGATCAGGTGAGATCCTCGCTTGCCCAACGACTTGGTATGAACATCGGTGCGTTGATACAAGCGGATCGTTATATCGAAGGTGTTGTCGATATGATCCTCGATGCAACGCAGAATTATAGTAGTCCTCTGACCGCCGAAAGGCTGTTTGGTTGGCACGCCGCATTGTTTCCAACCGGTTATAGCGGTTTACACAAAATCGCTGTCGGCAAATGGCGCACGGATAAATCAGGGCCGATGCGGGTTGTCTCCGGCGCGGTCGGTCATGAACGCATCCATTTTGAGGCACCAGCAGCGCAACGGCTTGGTAAGGAAATGGCCGCTTTTCTTAAATGGCTCAACGGCAAAGCAAACGCAATCCACGTCGATCCGGTTTTAAGAGCTGCCGTTGCACATCTCTGGTTCGTCACAATTCACCCGTTTGAGGACGGCAACGGTCGTATTGGTAGAGCCATTGCCGATATGATGCTGGCGCGGTCAGAACAGAGTACCCAGCGCTTCTACAGTATGTCAGCGCAAATCCGCAAAGAACAGGGCAAGTATTATGACTATCTCGAAAATACCCAAAAGGGTGATCTCAACATCACCGAGCATCTTGAATGGTTTCTCGATTGTATGAGCCGCGCTTTTGACAATGCGGAAACTATTTTGATGGATGTTTTGAAAAAAGCTCACTTTTGGGAACACCATATTGGAGAACCCTTTAACGACCGGCAGCGCAATATCATTAACCGATTGCTGGACGGCTTCGAAGGCAAGCTGACTTCATCCAAGTGGGCGAAAATCGCCAAATGCTCACAAGACACCGCAGGGCGAGACATTGACGATCTTATCAAACGCCACATCCTGCAAAAAGATGCTGCCGGAGGCCGCAGCACCAGCTACTCTCTGGTGGAAGATGGCCTAGACCCAACATCCTTGTCACTATCCACCCGTTGATAGTATAAAACCCATATGCGGAAAACCATGTCGCTATGTTATAGTGTATGATAATCCCAAAAAGGATGCCTCCGTTTTTCTTTTCTATTTTGACTCAGTATACAAAGAGGGAATCCAGAAGAGGAAATTCCTATTGCAATTCTCAAATGCGTTTGCCCTCACGGCGCGATAGATAATTATGTCCTAATAATGATATACTATCATCCTACACATGTTGGATTATGAATTGCTAATGTTGACTGGGTGGTATCTTCTGAATCGATGCGATGAAGCGGCGTCTTTCATTGCCTGGGGGCTTGACGGGTGACTATTACTCTTTTAGCCCCTACATCTCCAGATATATCGGCCTTTGGCGTTCGCGCCCTGTCGGCCTATCTTAAACGGCATGGCAAGGATGTCAGGCTTGTTTTTCTGCCCGGTGGCGTTGAGAAATTCAAATACCGGCATGGCTTCAAATACGAGTACGAAAAATCTGTCGTCGACCAGGTCATAGAGCTCTGTCGAGGCTCCGGCCTTGTCGGCATTTCCTTTATGAGCAACTACCTTGACAGGGCAATGCAGCTTGGCAACGCCGTTAAGTCCGCCCTTGGCGTCCCGCTGGCCCTCGGCGGCATTCACCCCACCGTGATGCCCGAAGAATGCCTTAACTTTGCAGACATTGTCTGCGTCGGTGAGGGCGAAGAGGCCGTCCTTGAACTCGTCAACCGGATTGAACAAGGCAGGGATTACTCAGATATTAATAATCTCTGCGTCCGAAAAAACGGCTCCATCATCCGTAATCCCCTGCGCCCTCTCACTCAAAATCTCGACGAACTGCCGCACTACGATTTCACATTGGATGGACACTTCGTCTATGACAATATCAGTAAATCCATTGAGCCTATGACCAAAGACCTCCTTAAACGCTCCTTCCCGCTTGAGCCTCATGTCGAAGGGTCTTTTAACGATTCATATAACCGTACCATCTCCTATAAGACACTGACCACGCGCGGCTGCCCTCACCACTGCACGTTCTGCGCCGAGAAGACCCTGGCCGACATGTACTCCGGGCAGAGATATTTGAGAAAACGCGGCTTTGCCCATATTATGGAGGAACTCCTCCGGGTCAAACGCGAGCTCCCGTTTGTTGAGAGTATTTTTCTCTTTGACGACACATTCCTGGTTCGTTCCAACGAGGAGATTAAGGAATTCTCGAAAATATATAAGGAAACCATCGGGCTTCCCTTTCACATTCAGGCTAGCCCCACGACCGTTACCGAAGAGAAGATGCAATACCTTACGGACGCCGGCCTCGTATTCGTCGAAATGGGGATTCAATCCATGAGCGGTATGGCCAAAGACCTCTACAAACGTAACGTCTCAGAGGAGTCAATCCTTAAGGCCGCCGCGGTATTCCATAAATACCGCGGCAAGATCTATCCCCCCTGCTATCACGTAATTCTTGATAACCCGTGGGAAAAGACCGGAGACGTGATTGAAACCCTGTCGCTTGTACTGAAACTTCCAAGTCCGTTCTGGCTAAAGCGCGCCTCGCTGGTCTGCTTTCCCGGTACTGACCTTTACATTAAGGCCAAGCGCGATAAGATTATCGAAAATGAAGAGGATGAATGGCGCGAGATATACGCTAAACATCTTCACACGCCACATGGATCATATGTCAACTTTCTCATGTACATGGCAGGATTTTCGCGTCTGCCGCGCTGGATTGTCAGGCTGCTCTCAAGGGGGATGTTCGTCAAAGGCCTCGACAAGGAATACCTTGCCGGCCTCTACGCCAATCTCAATAAGCTTGGAGAGTTGTCGATTATCGCCGCAAAGGGGCTTCGCTCTCTATTTAAGGGGGATTTCCGAAGGATCTACAGGTATTTTATTAAGGTTACGTCAAAGACGTCATAGGCCGACGCCGGCTAATTAGCAAATAATGAGGATTATTACATGAAAAACATATCGTTTATTGAGATAAAATCACCGGATTCCAATATATTCAGACGCTTTCCAATTCCGCGCGTAGGCGCGGTATTGCTCTCGACGATTCTCAGAGACAGAGCCCATAACGTCAGGGTATATATCGAGGACATCGCTAAACCCGATTGGAAATTCGTCGAAAAATCAGACATCGTCTGTATATCTACAATCACGTCGACAGTCCACTACGCCTACGCGATGGCTGACAGGTTAAGAAAACTTGGTGCCATTGTCGTAATGGGCGGGGCGCACACGACGTTTATGTCCGATGAGGCTATGGGGCATGCGGACTTTGTCATCCGCGGCGAGGGGGATATATCCCTTCCGGCGCTTGTCGATTATATCGAGACCGGTACACCCGCGATTGAATCCATAGGCGGCCTGACATATAGAAATACCGGGGGCGCAATTGTCCATAACCCGCCAGGAGAGTTCGTCAGAGACCTCGACACGCTGCCCCTTCCGGACTTCGGCCTTGTTCACAGGTGGAAGAACTCCAACATCCTGCCCGTTGCCACATCGCGGGGTTGCGCGTTTAACTGCCGCTTTTGCCTCGTGTCACCGATGTTTGGAAGGAAGTATCGCTTCAGGTCGGTTGACTCCGTAATGGGAGAGCTAATAAACCGGGTTAAAGTGTCGAACTCCCCCATATTCTTTGTTGACGACAACTTTGCCGCCAACAGAAAAAGGGCGAAACTGATCCTTAAGGGCATGAATGAGATAGGCCTGAAGCCGCGCTGGTCGGCCATGGTGCGCCCCGACATAGCCAAAGACGGCGAACTTCTTAAGGCCATCGCGGACACCGGCAAGCCCACTGTATGCATCGGCTTTGAGTCCATAAACCCCGAGTCACTGAAGGAATACGAAAAAAAACAGACACTGCAAGACAACATAACAAGCATAAAAGAAATTAAATCACACGGCATTAAAATCCACGGCATGTTCGTCTTCGGAGGCGACTCCGACACAGTAGAGACAATTCACCGGACGACAGATTTTGCAACCACTATGGGGATTGACTCCGTACAGTACATGATTCTGACCCCGTTGCCGGGTACGAAGATATACGATGAATTTAAGGCATCTAACAGACTCCTGCACACGGACTGGGACAAGTACGATATCCACCATGTGGTGTATAAACCTACGCTGATTACGGCCAACGACCTTCACATGGAGACACTGAAGGCGATGAGGGATTTCTACTCGTGGGATTACATACTTAGACGCATGTCCAGGCTGGATTTGTTTTACGGTGCGTTTGGGATATACAGCCGAAGCATGATAAACAAGGCCATCAAGGGCGCAGACGCCTGTGTAGACGGCCTTTGCGCTTTAAAGTCCGTGGTTTGATTGCTATTACCAAAATGCGAAGTAAATGTCAACGGTTTCAGTTTTACTGCAAAAAAACTATTATGCAAATGTTTACTATTATTCTTCTTCTGCTGAAATGGTCAAGCCACTAACAAAATTTTCGAAGGAGATGTCTGCTAATTTCTTGTTGAAAAATGCGGGCAAGTCAGTCTGTTTGCAGTTTAGAATTTCTGCTTTGTAGTTAAAACCTTGCTTAATCCATTGTGCCAACTCTACGGGCCAATAACTCATGCTCATTTGTATTACTTTGGCTTCAGCGCGGCGAGCATGTTCCACAAGTCCGGAATCTTCGCCGACACGATCCACAATGATACAAGTGGCTGAATGATATTTTTGTACGCCGATTTCCATTTCACGCTCGAACCGAGACACTTTGTCTTTTGTTATCTCTGGATTCCCGCGGCCAATAAAGCCTAAATCAAAACGTATGGCCTGGCCAAGCGACATAAGCAGCGTGGCATCAGACTCACGTTCTCCCATTTTGCTTGATAACCAAAAGACTTTAGAGGTTTTGTTAGGCGGAAAATTTGTTTGCTCAAAACCAAGCGCCGCCAAAACGCTGCCAAGCACCAAGCGTTCAAAAAGTTTTCCATAAGTACTCTTTTCGGAACCACGAATGGCCAACGTTTGACTCCCAATTGTGCAAAACAAACTAAGCATATCATGCCAATCAAGAGAAACCTCCTTGCCTTTTGCAAGTTTCACCCTGCATTTCAACTTGCCGGCATCGCGCCCCGTAGATTCAGCAAGATTCTCCATTTTTTCTGCAAAAGACTCGGTATATTTCTTTAGTTGGGCATCATCATCGCGCAGAATATTCTGCACACCCTTACCCGTGAGACCGATCATCCATTTGCAGAGCTCTTTTTCCAGTTTTGAGCTACGCCCCATTAACCCTGCATAAGATAATTGGGGAATTTGGCGGCTGAAATTTATTACTTCTTGTACACCCTTCAGATAAACCATAAATGTAGCGGCATTCATTTTCCCGAGCCGCAGCCGAGTCAAATGCTCGGTCGAAGCGCGAAGATTATTTCCGCAAAGTACATCAACAACAACTTGCCGCACATTCTCTGTCCCGGCACGCTTGATAAAAGTCGCTCCATTGCTTTCGAGCAGTTCTTTAAAGTTATCAGGAAGAAGTTCTTCAAGTTTGATCATGAAGTGTGCCTCTACACTAACACAGATGTTATGTCTGGAGGTTGACATCCGACAAACATGACATCCCTTGTAGCCGGCCCTAACCATTTGAGCACTTCACGGAGAATAATATCAATATACTTCTGCTCGTTCTCAATAAGAACAAAGCGGCGGCTTTGTGTCGAAGCCGCTCGGCCTGTTGTACCGGTTCCGGCAAACGGATCTAAAACAACATCATTCTTGAATGAATAATACCGCACAACGCGCAGAGCCAGCTCCAGAGGAAAAACAGCAGGGTGTTCAGAATGAAATGCGGGATGAATTTTCCACACATTTGTAGCTTCATACCCATCAACGATTTTTGATTCTTCCACTGCCTGTTGATCCGGATGGTTACGAATATTCCAGTCTATGAGTTTGTCTGTATGTTTGCGATACACCAAAACATATTCCGTCACTGGTACGGCCTTGTATTGCAAGGGTTGCCTGTCGGCGGCAAAACGACGTCCTCGCCCGGTTGCCCACCCCGCCCCCGACGGTTTCACCCAGTGAATATCGTCAATAAAATCAAATCCCTCTTCAACAAAAATTCTGTGCATATCAAAAGGCACTGCAATGCGCTTTGACGCTTCATTCCTGCTCGCTCGACGAATGAGTACCGGCGAAACATTCATCACGAAGAACCGGCCTTCGCTCAAAACACGGTGGCAATTGTGGATGATGCGCCGCATTTTGAGCAGATATGTTTCGTAAGAAAGGTAGTCTTCATATTCAGGTCGAGCATTGTAATAAGGTGGTGAAGTGAAAATTAAATCCACTGATTGAGATGGCATATCCAGCAATGCCTGTTCACTGTCACCAAACACCACGGTGTTGCGAACAAATGATGACGGCGTATCAGTAGCACATTCTTTTTTATGGGATCCAGCCACTTCACTTCGCCCTAGCAACCGCGCCTCTAAAACATCTGGAGATGTTGTTTCATCAACAACCACAAGTGAGGTGTAGGCATCAATCACCACTTCGCCAATTCTTTCTTTCGTTCCCCTTTTGATCAGCGGCACGCGCCAGGTGTGGTAACGATCATCAATTTCCGGCAAACCGAAACTGACAGCATTTTCAAGCTTGAAGGTTTTTAGCCAAACTTCTGAGATACTTTTTGCCTCCACGACAAGGGTAACGGCATATTTTCGTAGGGTGGCGACTTTAGGAGTGCGCATTATCTTTGATTGCATATATTATAGATACCTCCGTATAGTCAGAAAAAGAACAAACCTGCTCTGTTCCTTGTGCTATTTAAGTATTCTACCTTAAAATTATCCACGAAGTCTATTAGTCTGTTTGGCCACTTGACAAGAAAGATTCTTCTGTCCAAATATTGGGTAAACTACTCATTTGTCTGCAACTTAGTATTAGCGCTTAGTCATCCTTCATAAAATTAATCCATATGGGAAGGGCGGTGCGCGACCCTGACATGCCCTCGCCTATGGGATGGTGGTTGTCCCTGCCTACCCATACGCCTACGGTAAGGTTATCATCGAACCCTATGAACCACGCGTCTCTGTAGCCGTCCGTTGTGCCGGTCTTGCCATATACCGGCCTGTTCAGAGATAGCGCCGCAACCGAGGTACCCTCGGTGACGACGGCGCTGAGTACGTCACGTATTTTTACTACGTTGGCAGGGTCTATGGCCTGGGTTGCCTTAGGGGCGTTGTCTTCGACTTTTATATCGTATCTGTCGGTTATTTTATCATACGCCAGCGGCTCAAACCTCCTTCCGTTTGCGAATGTGGTATATACATAGGCCAATTCCATTAGTGTCACTTCTGAGACCCCTATGGCGGAAGGCAGGCGAGGATATATGCCACTGGTTACGCCGACGGATTTGGCTGTTGCCACAACATTGTCCATACCGATTTTATTTGCCAGATACACGGTGGCCGCGTTTAGTGAGCGCGACAGAGCCGTCCTCAGCGTTACCCTTCCGTAATACCTTTTGGTATAGTTATGCGGCGTCCACGGTTCGCCCCCTCCCCTTGAGAAATATGTTACTTCCATGTCATCTACTGTATCGTCGGCAGTGTAGCCATGCTTAAAGGCCGCCAGGTATACGATGGGCTTGAAGACCGAGCCTGGCTGCCTCCTTGCCTGGGTTGCCCTGTTAAACTGCGATTTCTGATAATCCAACCCTCCAGCCATTGCTTTGATTGCCCCGGTCTTTATGTCTACGGCTATGAGGGCAATCTCAACCCCAGGCATCCCTGCCCTGGCGAGGTCTCCCGCCCCCTTTGCCACTGCCCGTTCTGCCTTTTCCTGCAGCCTGAGGTCCAGTGTCGTGTATATCTTATAGCCAGACGTATAGAGCAGGTCGCCAAACTTTTGCTCCAGGACGCCGCGCAGGTATTCGACAAAATACGGTGCCGTGTATTTTTTCCTCTCGACATACGTGGGGACGGGTTCATTGATATACACCGCATAGGCATCCGGGGTAATATAGCCCCTATCAAGCATCGATTTCAGGGCAAGATTCCTCCTTATGAGGGCCTTTTGCGGGTCTTTAAATGGCGAATACACGGAGGGCGCCTTGGGGAGGGCTGCAAGCAGGGCGGCGTCGGTTATGCTGAGGTCTTCGGTCTTTTTCCCGAAATATGTCTGTGCCGCCGCCTCTATACATCCCATAGGCGAGGGCATGTCAGGGTCGCGCCTCTATACCATAGGCGCGCGCGCCAAAATATGCCTGATTCAGATAAAATCCCAGGATTTCGTCTTTTTTGTACCGATTCTCTATTTGTACAGATATGGCGGCCTCTTTTATCTTTCTTGACAGGCTTTTCTCCGGGGTTAGAAACAACATCTTGGCCAGCTGCTGTGTGATAGTGCTGCCGCCCTGGACGGTCTCACCGGCCTGGATATTTTTAATAAATGCTACGGCAGTCCTGAAGAAATCTATCCCGTGGTGCTCATAAAAATGCGCATCCTCAACGGCTATGAAGGCGCTTTTAACGTGCTTTGGTATTTTATAAAACGGCACGAACTTTCTCCGCTCCAAATAAAACTCAGCCAGCTCCACGCCATCAGAGGCATATATAAAGGATGATTCAAATGGCGTATAACTCTCAATGAGCTGCACCTTTGGCAGGGCAGACATATTGTAGAAAACGAAACCTCCGGCTATCCCCACCGTAACGGCAATAAATATCGACGCCCCTATGATGAATTTCTTTGCAAAGGCAATATAGGGATTGTTGAGGTTTCCAGCAAATAATCTGCAGATGAAAACGAAATACGTCCTGAGTTTCAGGAACCCCTTGTTTTTTATAAAATAGATCTCCCTGAGTTTCATGGTGAACTCATCGGGGTTGATTGGGTCGCAGATACAATGGTCTTTTCTTATCCCCGCTGAGGTCAATGTAGGAATCTCTGCCGGGTCGGCAAATACGATAATCGCGGCGTCGCGAAATCTGCTGCGCAGGGACTTCACTAAATTAAATTCTCTGGATTGGTAATACTTTGTATCGAAGACTATTATAGACGGTTCGCGCCTTCTGATGGCACTTTCCAGTTCGTGGCCTGTGTTGAAGAGCCTCGCGTTATAGCCGCTGTTTTCAATTATCCTCAGTAATAAGTTGCCCCTTGTCTTATCGGCTGAGAAGACCAGTATGGGAACGGCCATTCAAGTACTATTTCTCTTCGGCAATGGCCATTTGTAGGGCACCCTTTGCAGTGGCGTTAAGGGAGTCCTCGGCCATTCGCACCGACGAAAACTGAAGGGGTAGGCGGCTTGCCTTTAGCATCTGTTCAAACTTCTCCTTCACGCCTGGAGGCATCGCCGTGCCGCCGCTCAGGATTATCGATATGGGTTTTGTGAGTTTTGGCACCCTCTCAGAAGACGTTATAACGCGCTGAAGACTCTGAATCAGACTTTCGATCAGGTCGTCGTAGTATATTGCCAATGAGGTCTCAATGTTGTTTTTCGGTTCTTTCAGCATATTGAGTTCTTTTTCTTTTATTATCTTTATCCTTGTTGCCGACTCACCGACGGCTGCCCCTACCATTGCGTCGACATAGTCGCCGCCCTTTTGAATGCTGTAGGAAAACACCGGTACCGCCAGGTACGACAAGCATATGTTGCACATACCTCCGCCCATGCTTATCCCTATGCCGGTATAACTTTCGCCGGCAAGTTCGGACATTATGACGGCAAACCCCTCGTTAATGGATATGGCCGTGTAGCCAATGTCCTGAAGTGTGCGCTTTAGGATGGTGTCATGGTGAAGCACGGAGATCTTGGCGTCTAGGGGGTCGCCTGGGATACTGTAGCAGATGAGTTCGCCCTGGTTTTTCGGCGGCGGGACGAGTGTCTTGATTATCGACTGGATGACGTTTACGGCCTCATCTTCTTTTGCGCTTAACAAGCCGCTTTCTATTGGCCTTCTGGTGTTGGTATTGAATGTGTTGGCAAAGGTATCTGCCGCGTTGCCGATTATATAATAGCTGCCGTTTCGTGAAATGTGTAAGATATCGTTTTGTGTCAGGGTCTGGCCGATTATCTTGGTGGCAGGTACGGTGAAAAAGGCGTTCAATTGTTTATTTATCTGAACACTCGACCCTCTGGTGCGGGCAGAGACGATATTTGTCGTGCCGATATCAAGCCCTATCGGGCCGCCAAACTGTTCAGTCTCTTTAGTGAATCCTGGTTTTTGATTTGCGCCTGCCACCTTAATGTCTTCTGGCTTTTCACTCATACTCCCACCTCCGGTGCTGCCGTTTCTTTAAAGTAATTACACCTTGCCGGATTAGTCCGGCATTAGTTTTCTATACACTCGTTAATTTAACAAAATATGTAAATCTCTGTCAACGCGCCACAGCTTCATTGAGAATTGCCGGTGCGCAGGGGGGTTTGTTATTGTCCATTAAGGCCGTAGAGCCTTCTTACCACGGATATAAGGACATCCTTTTCCTCGTCGTTTCCTTTTAAAGCAGTAGTTGGCGGATGGAGCAGTTTGTTTATCATGGAGTTTACTGCCTGGTCGATGGCCTTTTTATCTTTTTCAGCTATTCCGTTTAGTTTATTATAGAGTTTCGATAGCTCCTCGTTCTTTATATCTTCGGCTGCCTTTCTCAGGGCCACTATTGTCGGGACTGCATCCAGGGACTGCATCCAGGTGAAAAATACCTCTATCTCCTCGTTTATTATCTCCTCTGCCTTCAGGGATTCCTTCAGACGCTCATTGAGGTTCGTATCCACTACTCCCTGCAGGTCATCTATGTCATAGAGATATACGTTGTCAAGGTCATTAATCTTCGGGTCTATGTTTCGCGGAACCGATATGTCTATAATAAATGCCGGCCTCTGCCGTCTGCTTTTCATTATCTTTTCCATTTCACCGTAGTTCAGGACGTAAGAGCGTGCCCCGGTTGAGCATATGACAATATCCGCACGCAAAAGCTCTGTTTTAAATTCGCTGAACTCTATCGCCCTGCCGGAGAACTCTGCCGCAAGTGTACAGCCGCGCTCATAAGTCCTGTTGGCCACTATCACCTCTTTTACGCCGCTTCCGGTTAAATGCCTTGCCGCAAGTTCAGCCATCTCACCCGCGCCCAACAGCATGAATACCTTATCGCCGAGGTCTCCGAATATCTTCTTTGCCAGCTCAACCGCCGCGTATCCTATTGAGACGGCGTTTTCTGCTATCTTTGTCTCCGTCCTGACGCGTTTTGCTACGGAGATGGCCTTTTTCATAAGTTTATTTAATATAATGCCGGAGGATTGCTCGGCAAGCCCGATTTCAAAAGAATCTTTCAGTTGCCCCAGGATTTGAGGCTCCCCTACGACCATCGAATCCAGAGACGAGGCGACCCGAAACATATGCCTCACGCCGTCCACTCCGGCATAGACATAGAGCGCGCCATTGAGGACTTCCACCGCTATTTGATGAAACTCCGCAAGGTAATCTTTTATGCTTTGCGCAGAATTTAACTCATCGTCCGTATGCAGGTATAGCTCCACACGGTTGCACGTAGAGAGGATTATCGCCTCTTTGACACAGGGAAGGCCACGGAGGCCGGCAAGGCCCTTTCTTATCTTCTCGGCGTCAAAGGCAATGCTCTCTCTCACCTCTACGTCCGCCGTCTTGTGATTTAGTCCTATTACAAGAATGCTCATTCAAACCCGTGAAATGTCTTCATTAGTAGGTTTACACCGAAAAAAGTAAACAGTATGGCTATGAATCCGGCTGTGGAGAGAATGGCGGTGCGCCTGCCGTGCCACCCGGCTGTCAGACGCGCGTGAAGGACTACTGCATAAAACAACCACGTTATCAGAGAGAAGACCTCCTTGGCGTCCCACCTCCAGTACGTGCCCCATATGCCTTCAGACCACAGCGCCCCCGTTATGATTGCAAGCGTCAGGAGGGGAAACCCTATTGTTATCAGGCGGTAATTCACCTCGTCAAGCACCTTCAGGCTTGGCAGGCGGTGAAACAGTCCATCGAGTTTTTTCGACTTTACGTGGCGCTCCTGTATTAAATACATTATCCCCGCGCCACAGGCCACGGCAAGGGCAGCCTCCCCCACAAAGGCCAGTATCGTATGAAGCCAGAGCCATGAGCTCTTCAATATCGGCGACAGCGGCCTTATCTCCCGCGGCAGCACAGACGAGGACAACATCAGGATAAACACACCGGGCAGAACGAATGACCCCAGCAGTCCCACCTTGTATCTGTATTCAATTATGAAGAATATTAAAACAATGCTCCATGTAAAAAACGATGCCGCCTCGTGCAGACTGGCCGTCGGCAAGTGCCCGGAGGCAATCAGCCTGAGCACTACGTTTAACGTATGAACAATGAAGCCCACAAGGGCAAAGATGGCTATCCCTTTGGAGGCAGCCTTGCTTGCCTTTATTAAATCCAGTACAGATAAGATTGTGGCGATAAAATACGAGGTCAAGGCCAGCTCAAACGTCAGAATCAACTAAAAACACCCCAGTTCACACGACGTTATCCTGATTTTCAGATTATTGGCCGCTTCACCAACTTTATTATATGAAATGCCGAGGTCTTCGGCTGCCTTCCTTGCCAGCTCGCATGGAATCCTGCCGTCACGCGACAGCTCCATCAGTGTGTTTTCCAGTTCTTTCCTTGCTATTTCATCCATTATAACCTCCGTGCAGCTATCAAGGCTGTCCTTGGCCTCATCCGCCGTGCAGGCGTTCCATTGGCCGCCATATGTCCTGACATTACAGGTCTTAACGCCGCATGACAGCGGCACATAGGGCAGATGGTTTATATCGGGTGGAAATTCGCGCAGTATCAGCACAGATGCCTTCTCAAGCGCCTTCTTGGCGCTGTCTTTGATTTTCAGAGGGTCCTCTCCAAAGACAAACACCACGACATCGAAGTCTATATGCTCAACCGGGCTGTTTCCCTCTACCAGGATTCCGTCCATATCCCATAACTTATCGAGGGCAATTCTCAGGATATCCTCAAGCTCATGCCTCGGCGACTGAATCCATTGCACCTGCTCGGCCCCGGCGCTAAGGAGCCTCGTCGTGTCCTTATCACTCTGGGGCATGGTGTCAACGGCGTCGGACAATGACGTATAAAAGGCGGTCTGCGTGTATTTAACAGCACCCCACCTGCCGTTCTTTCTTCCTTTCAGGCGTTTTAAGAGCTGCCCGGCCAGTGTGGTCTTTCCACAACTGCTATGAGCGCCCCCTACGCATACCAATAATGGCCTATGTCTGAGTTCCGGTATATTTGCACTCATTGTTTTGGCAAAAAATAATCTTACTGCCCGATTTATCTGTTTTCTCATAAAGCAACGATGCCTTGCAGTCAGGGCATACCATCTCTACCGGCTTGTAGGACGATATATATTTGCAATCGGGATAGTTGCCGCACGAATAAAATATCTTGCCCTTAAACCTGCCCTTCATTGCCTTTCGCTCGATTATGTCGCCGCCGTCCAGTGGACATTTCATCCCCGTGGGGATGGGCTTCATGTTTTTACATGCGGGATAGTTCGAGCAGCCGAGGAATTTGCCGAATCGGCCCATTTTTATAACCATTGGGGAGGAGCATTTATCGCAGACAATATCGGTCTGCTCAACCGTGGCATCCTGTTGAGCCTGCCCCGACTTAGATTCTATCGGGCGGGTGTTTTTGCATTCCGGGTAACCGGAGCAGGCCAGGAACATCCCGAATCTGCCTGCCTTCATAATCATTGGTTTTGAGCACTTATCGCAGAGCTCATCCGTGGGGATACTTACTTTGTCATCGCCTTTTGATGCCGTTTCGATGTCTTTCGTAAAAGGCAGGTAGAAGTCCCCAATAACACTGTTCCAGGGGATTTCGCCAGCCTCTATTTTATCCAGGTCGTCTTCCATTTTGGCCGTGAACGTTATATCTATCAGATCGTGAAACCGTTTTACGAGAAAATCATTTACCATCGTGCCAAGGTCCGATGGTTTGAACTTGCCCTCTTCTTTCACCACGTATTTGCGGTCTTCTATGGTCGAGAGGGTGGCGGCGTAGGTGCTTGGCCTGCCGATGCCCTTGTCCTCAAGGGTCTTAACGAGGGTTGCCTCGGTGAATCTGGGCGGGGGCTGGGTAAAGTGCTGCTGGGGCTTAAGGTCAAGGAGTTTAAGCATGTCGCCTTCTTTTAAATCCGGAAGCAGAGTTGCCCCTTCCGTTTCCTCTACGTCCGGCGTCTCAGAGTAGAGGGCCAGGAATCCCTTGAACTTGACAACCGTCCCTGTGGCCCTGAATTGCGCCTCCTTTGTGTCGTCAAATATGTCAAATGTCGTCAACTCAAGCGCGGCTGCGGACATCTGGCTGGCAATGAAACGCTTCCATATGAGTTCATAAAGGAGATACTGGTCGCGCACCAGATATTGCTCAACCGCCTCCGGGGGATATTCCATGTATGTAGGCCTTATGGCCTCGTGTGCCTCCTGGGCGGCTGCCTTTACCTTGTATTGGTGCGGCTTCGGAGGGAGAAACTCCTTGCCGAAGGTCTTTTCTATGTATTCTCTGGACCATTGAACGGCCTCAGGGGCTAGTCTGGTGGAATCGGTTCGCATGTATGTGATGAGTCCTACAGAGCCTTTTTTGCCTATGGCTACGCCTTCGTAGAGGCGCTGGGCGGTGGACATGGTCTTCTTTACGGGGAAGCGCAACTTTCTTGATGCCTCCTGTTGAAGCGTACTGGTTATAAATGGAGGCGAGGGGTTGCGTTTTTTCTCCTTCCGGTCTACGTTGTCCAGGGAGTAGCTTTTTTTGGAAAGGGTTTCTCTGATAAGCTCCGCGTCTTTTTCCGAGGTTATCAGAAACTTATTTTCTTTTCGCGCGGGGTCATCGGAGGATTTCAGTGCGCGTTCTATTACAACATCTCCCTTGTATTTAAACAGGCGCGCGGAGAACTCCGGCTCGACACTTCCTGCGTACCTGGCAGTAATCGACCAATACTCCTCCTGATTAAACGCCTCAATCTCACGTTCTCTTTCTACCACCAGGCGAACGGCAACGGACTGAACTCTCCCCGCGCTGAGGCCGTAGGTTATTTTCTTCCACAACAGGGGGCTTAACGTGTAACCAACCAGCCTGTCAAGCACGCGGCGTGCCTGCTGGGCGTCTACTTTATTGGTATCTATGCGGGAAGGGGACTTCATTGCCTCTTTTACTGCGCGTTCGGTTATTTCGTTAAACGTAACGCGGTATATGTTCGATGAAGCGGCATCTGTGGCTATGGTCTGTGCGATGTGCCACGCTATTGCCTCTCCTTCGCGGTCTGGGTCTGGGGCAAGATAGATGGTTGAGGCCTTTTTGGCTGCAACTCTCAGGTCATTGATGACCTTCTCTTTCCCGGGTATGGTTATATATGTCGGCATGTAGCCATTATTCGTATCTACTCCGAGATCTTTTTTAGGGAGGTCGAGGATATGTCCGATTGAGGCCTTAACCGAAAATCCCTTGCCTAAGATCTTCTCTATGGTCTTTGCCTTTGCCGGGGACTCCACGATTACCAGAGCGCTTGAGGTAACTTTTGCCTCAAGCGCGTCTGTTTCCGCTTCGGCGCCTTCCTGCTTTTTCTTTAATGCCATAATATCCTTTTGCCATTGCCAAATATCAACGAGTAAATCTCATCTCTGTCTATATATGTGTCTTTGGAGATGACATAAGCAAGGAACGCCTTCAGTGTATCGACGTCCTCGTCGCTCATAATGTCGAGTTTCTCGATATTCGCCAGGTCTTCGTATAAGTCCGAGACATTGTAATCCCTGATGGCAATTTTTATCTTGGATTCGTCGAAGTTCATATCGCTGCTGATTATCTCGTTGGCTATTATCCGCAGCAGTGTCATAAATCTCTTATACATGTACCCTCCTGAGCCAGTGCCTGTATTCTATCAAATCGGCAGATATAAAGACACTATTAAACTAGCTGAAACTTCTTTCCTTCGATTTGTTTTACCACACCTTTTATTTCAAGCCCTAATAGTACAGTAAGCGCGTTGCTTGTGGCAACACCGCTTTGGCGAATTATTTCGTCTATGTGGACGGGTTCGCTGGAGAGTGCCGCGCAGAGCCTCTTTTCCTCCGGCTCCAGGGCAGGCTCGGCCTTTTTGGCGCTTTTTATATATCCCTTTAAAATATGGCTGAGTTCCTCGACGATGTCCTCGGCGTTTTGGACGAGTTTCGCCCCCTTCTGAATCAAGGCGTGAGTTCCGGCAAAGGAGGACGACATAATATTTCCCGGTACGGCGAAGACCTCCCTGCCCTGGTCAAGGGCAAATCCGGCCGTTATCAGCGCCCCGCTCTTTTGAGAGGCCTCAACGACGAGTACCCCAAGGGAAAGTCCGCTTATCAGCCTGTTTCTCATGGGGAAGTTTTCCCTTAAGGGCCTTGTACCGGGCAGGAACTCCGAGATTACAGCCCCCTCTTCAGCTATTCGCCTATAGAGCCACGCGCTCTCGGGGGGATATACGACATCCACCCCGCAGCCCAGCACGGCTATCGTGTTGCCATTGTTTTGTATGGCTTTGGTGTGCGCCGCCGTATCGATTCCGCGTGCCATGCCGCTTATTATGGTAAACCCCATTGAGGTCAACTGTGTTGTAAACCTCTCCGTAACACTTATTCCGTAGTGTGAGGCCTTCCTTGTGCCGACAATGGCGATGGCATAACGGTCTTCTTCCCTGAGGTTTCCCTTCACAAAAAGTACTAATGGGTGGTCAGGAAGTTCTTTCAGCAGGGACGGATAGTCCGCATCCTTATAGTAAAGAATACGGATTCCGGTTTTTTCGCACTTTTCCAATACTTTATCTACTGCGGCCCATGCCTTAAAGTTAAAGATCCCTTCGGCCCGGCCCTTCCCCACACCCTCGACCCGAAGGAGGTCATTCATTGAGGCCCTGAAGATGTCATCCGGCGTCCCAAAGGTGTTCAGGAGTTTTCTGATCGTTGCCGGCCCGATTACAGGTATTGATGAGAGGGCAAGCAGGGGCCTTAGTTCTTCGCGCACTAGGGCAATCCTTACCTGTTAATACGCGCGTTTTTTAATCTCAGCGCGTTGAGTTTAATAAATCCGGCGGCATCGGCCTGGTCATATACGTCCTCCTCTTCAAACGTGGCAAGGCCCGCGTCATAGAGCGACACGGGGGATTTCCTTCCCACCACGTAGCAGCTTCCCTTGTAGAGCTTCAGGCGCGCCGTGCCGGAGACATTTGTCTGCGTCTCGTCGATAAACTTCTGAAGGGCCAGGCGCTCCGGTGAAAACCAGTACCCGTAGTAAACCATCTCGGCATATTTCGATATTAGTGAATCCCTGAGATGCAGTACCTCTCTGTCCATAGTTATTGACTCTACGGCCCTATGTGCCGCGTGGAGGGCTGTACCTCCGGGGGTCTCATACACACCTCTGGACTTGATGCCCACGTAGCGGTTTTCTACTATGTCTATTCTGCCCACGGCGTTTGCCCCCGCGATGGAGTTCATCTTATTGAGCAGCTCGTAGGGCGTCATGGCGATACCGTCGATGCTTACGGGGTTGCCGTTTTCGTAGGCCACCTCGACATATCTGGGTTTGTCCGGTGCCCTCTCCGGCGAAACCATCAGCGTCCACATGTCGTCGGTGGGTTCGGTCCAGGGGTCCTCTAAAATGCCTCCTTCGTAGCTTATGTGGAGGGCATTTCTGTCCGTGCTGTAGGGCTTGTCCTTTGTGGCGGTGACGGGGATGCCGTGTTTTTGGGCGTATTCTATGAGGGACTGGCGGGACTTAAATGGCCACTCTCTCCAGGGGGCGATGATCTTAATGTCGGGCTTCAGGGCATAGCAGCCAAGTTCGAACCTGACCTGGTCGTTGCCCTTTCCGGTAGCGCCGTGGGCCACAAAGTCCGCGCCCTCTTTGATGGCTATCTCGATTTGTTTTTATACGATAAGGGGCCGGGCGATGGATGTACCCAGCAGATAGTTATTTTCATAAAAGGCGTTGGCCCTGAACATGGGAAACACGTAATCGGCAGCGAATTCCTCGCGAACGTCTTCCACGTAGACCTTGGATGCACCGGTTGCGAGGGCTTTTTCGCGCACGTTGCCAAGTTCTTCACCCTGGCCCAGGTCGGCGCAGAACGCTATGACCTCTATATCGTATGTCTCTTTAATCCACTTAATGGCAACCGAGGTATCAAGGCCGCCGGAGTAAGCCAATACAACTTTTCTCATACACAGCTCCCAACAAGTTGAAGTATTTGCGCTAAAAGGGCGTATCAGCCCACCAGCGTAAAAGTAGCATTATGCGTGGAAAAATGTAAACATATTTTTCGCCTGGCGCATGTTGCCAGGTCCAACGCACTATCGGGATTGAATAATAAATCCGGCCTATGCAGGATTAATGGTTTGATTTCAGGCAAATACTTGACAATCTGATTTTGTTTAACTTAGACTGAGGGTAGTGATATTATAGAGAAGTGCCGGGCAGCAAGCCGTTATAAAGAAGTTCCCAATGGAACATGCCAGGCTATATTGAAGGCATCCGGCATTAAGAATAAATGAAGTGAGGTGGTAATGGTAGAATTAGAATATATGCTGATAATAGAAGCAACTGAAGAGCCGGATTATTTTGGTTTTTATTCACCTGAATTAGAAGGATTTACGGGAATTGGCCATTCTGTAGAGGATTGTATATATAAAGCCAAATGGGGAATGAAAGAACATATAAGACTATTAAAAGAGCATGGACTTACACCCCCGCTAAGAAATCAAAATCCAAGAATTATTATACAAAATGAACAAAAAATGTCAGTTGTATAGAATTTCTATCTTACATCTTTAAATAAAACGCAATAATCTCTCTGCCGTAAAATAACGATATCGCGGCCCCCAGCGCCAAAAACGGCCCGAATGGAATCCTCGTCTTTCTGCCCTTTCCCTTGAATACCATCAGGGCTAGATAACTGATAACCGGTATGTTCTGCCACGGCCTTACTTTCTTGCCGCAGT
>PEAC01000053.1 GCA_002753305.1 Nitrospirae bacterium MYbin6 | reverse complement strand
CGCAGGCGCCCCTGCAAGAGGCAATGCAGAGGTTGTCATCCGGCCTTAGAATCAACTCTGCCAAAGACGACGCAGCCGGCCTTGCCATAGCGACCAGAATGACCTCCCAGGCACGGGGACTTTCAGTTGCGATAAGAAATGCAAACGACGGGTTATCGATGGTGCAGACGGCCGAAGGCGCAATGGAAGAGATAACGAGTAACCTGCAGAGAATGCGGGAGCTCTCTGTACAGGCCTTAAGCGGACAGTACGGCGCCAGCGACATAGGGTATATGCAGAAGGAAATAAACGCCCTTGTCGAGGAAATAGGAAGGATCTCCGAACAGACGACATTCAACAACAAGAAACTCCTTGCCGGCAGTTTCGAGGCAAAGATGGTTGCCAGTTATATGGCCAGCGACACGACAATCAACGTCAACATCGGTTCGATGAACTCGGATACATTAGGCGGAAAAACCTTTACGGCAACCGGTAAAAATGGTATCTATCTTGTGCTTCAGGACCTCCATACGGCCACAACATCCGGGGTACAGGGTATTGGCGACGGCTGGCAAAGCGACAGAGGTGTGCCCTACGCATGGAGCTATACGACAATGACTGCGATAAGCTATACCGGGAAGGCCTCGTTAATCGTAAATGATTCGACGTCTTTTACCGGTTTCAGATCGCAGGCCTCAAACACCATAGCGATAATTGACGGGGCGCTAAGTGCGGTTACCAGCTCGAGGTCGGCAATGGGCGCAAAATCAAACCAGTTTGAGGCGGCCGTAAGAAATCTGTCGAACATAGTAGAGACGACACTGGCTTCAAGGTCGAGAATTTTGGATGCAGACTTTGCATCAGAGACGGCGAACCTGACAAAGTCCATGATAATGCAGCAGTCAGGCATATCTGTGCTGTCTCAGGCAAACACCTCGCCACAAGGTGTGCTTGCCCTGTTAAAGTAATGGGCACGGGTGGCAAATTGATGTATATGCGGTAAATGCAGCACAAAAGTAAGTAGTGTATGTGTAGTAGGGCAAAGAAGTAAGGTAGGGCAGATTCGATGCTATGTATGTGTAGTGCATACGTCGAAAAAGTAATGCAGGGCAGAGGTAGTACGTATGTCAAAACGTAAGGTAGGGCAGACGTGTTATGTGCGCCCAAAAAGTAAGGCAGCGCAGTAGTAGTGATGACGCTATACAGGTAGAGCGCGGGCAGGCGCAGGCAGAGTTTATAGCGTAATTACGGAAGTTGTGGCAGTAAAGAGGAGTAAGGTGGGGCCGGTAGTATGGGCACCTCCAAATAAGTTAGTGTAGTGAAAGATGGCGGGAAGCCATTAAAAGCTTGATGTAACAGGCTTACAAGGAGGTATTTATGGCATTTGTTATTAATACTAACATAATGTCTGTAAACGCGCAAAGAAATCTGAACAGGACTCAGGGACCCCTGCAAGAGGCAATGCAGAGGTTGTCATCCGGCCTGAGAATCAACTCCGCGAAAGACGACGCGGCGGGACTTGCCATAGCGACAAGGATGACCTCACAAACAAGGGGCCTTGGCGTTGCGATAAGAAACGCAAACGACGGTTTGTCAATGGTGCAGACGGCAGAAGGCGCAATGGACGAGGTGACAAATAACCTTCAGAGAATGAGAGAATTAGCAGTACAGGCCTCAAGCGGCCAGTACGGGGCAAGTGACATCGGGTATATGCAGAAGGAGGTAAACGCCCTCGTAGAGGAAATCGGAAGGATCTCAGAGCAGACGTCGTTTAACAACAAGAAGCTCCTGGCCGGCGACTTCTCCTCTCACCTGCAGGTTGGCTATTCTGCTAGCGATACGTCGATTAACATCAACATAGGCTCGTTGAACTCTGACCAATTAGGCGGGAAAACATTTACCGCAACCGGCAAAGACGGAGCAATTCTTAATCTCATGGACATTCACACGGCCACAACGGTCGGGGTTGAGGGCGTTGGAGATGGTGCATGGCAAAGCGGTGCCGGGGCGCCTTATGCGTATAGCTACACGGACAAGAAGGCGATACAGTATACCGGAAAGGCCTCCCTGCTGGTCAATGATTCCTCGCAGTTAACTGGGCTATCGTCAAGGTCCTCAAACGTTATTGCAATAATTGACGGGGCGCTAAGTACAGTTACGAACTATAGGTCTGCGATGGGTGCGAAGTCGAACCAGTTTGATGCCGTAGTAAGAAACCTGTCTAATATAGTAGAGACAACACTGTCCTCAAGGTCGAGAATTATGGATGCCGATTTCGCGGCAGAGACAGCGAACCTGACAAAGTCAATGATAATGCAGCAGTCGGGCATATCAGTATTATCTCAGGCAAATACCTCGCCTCAGGGCGTACTGGCACTATTGAGGTAGTTGACTGGGGGGGGCAGGATAATGTTAAAGTTTTATGTAGTATGGCCGATAAGTATATTAAATGTAAGGAGTAAGTAAGGGATAAAGGAAAAAACAAGGGGCAAGCGGCCCAGGAGGGCAGGCAGCCCCGATAGAGTGGTATAAAGGCAACACGAGTGAAAAATAGCGGGAAGCTATTTTATACTAAAACAGGAAAAATTACAAGGAGGTAAACATGGCATTTGTAATCAACACAAACATTATGTCAATCAATGCGCAGAGGAACCTTAACAGGACTCAGGCGCCCTTACAAGAGGCAATGCAGAGGCTGTCGTCTGGCTTGAGAATCAACTCCGCGAAGGACGACGCTGCGGGTCTTGCCATAGCGACAAGGATGACCTCACAATCAAGAGGTCTTGGCGTTGCGATAAGAAACGCAAACGACGGCTTATCAATGGTGCAGACGGCCGAAGGTGCGATGGACGAAATAACCAGCAACCTGCAGAGAATGAGAGAACTCTCGGTCCAGGCCTCAAGCGGACAGTACGGAGCCAGCGACATAGGTTATATGCAGAAGGAAGTGAACGCTCTCGTCGAAGAGATCGGAAGAATCGCCGAGCAGACATCGTTTAACAACAAGAAGATCCTTGCAGGGGATTTCCAGTCGAGATTGCAGGTCGGTTATTCTGCCAGCGATACGACGATTAACATCAACATAGGGTCGATGAATACGGACGTATTAGGCGGAAATATATTCACGTCGACCGGCAGAAACGGGGAAATCCTTACTCTCAGAGACATCCACACGGCCACTACGGTCGGGGTTGAGGCTGTGGGAGACGGCACATGGCAAACCGGAGCCGGGGCGCCTTATGCGTATAGCTATACTGTAAAGGCGAATATAACATATACCGGAAAGGCCTCCCTGTTAGTCAATGACGCGGGTAATACGCAGACGAACCACCTTGCCAATACCACGTTAGCGTCGCAGGCCTCAAACGCCATAGCGATAATAGACGGGGCGCTGAGTAACGTTACGAACTTCAGGTCGGCGATGGGCGCGAAATCAAACCAGTTTGACGCCGTCGTAAGAAACCTGTCGAACATAGTGGAGACGACGTTGGCCTCGAGATCGAGAATTATGGATGCCGACTTCGCGGCAGAGACAGCGAACCTGACAAAGTCAATGATAATGCAGCAGTCTGGTATATCGGTGTTGTCTCAGGCAAACACCTCGCCTCAAGGCGTGCTTGCCCTGCTGAGGTAGCATTTAACGAGATAAGCGAAGGGGGGCCATCTTGATGGTCTCCCTCAGACTTGCCGAACATACCTCAGGGTGGTGTGGGTGAAAGGAGGGAGTGAAGTATGAATGTTAACTTAAACGCGGTGAGTTCCTATGTAAGCGGTGGAGTGTCGTCGCCCAATGCCGGAAAGGCTGTCGAAAAACAAGCTGACGCCGCGCAGGTCGATACTGCTTCGGCCAGTACCTTGTCGCAGGAGCAACTGGCGCAACAAGCGGTTGCCAATGTCAAACAAGCTGACTCCAGGCAAAAAGACGCAGCGTCCGATAACAAGGGCGATAAAGATAATAAGGATGCGGGAAAAGAGCTGTTAGATGGAAAGGCATTTTTTTCCGTTGACGATAATGACAATGTTGTAATAAAATTGGTAGACTCCAAAGGAAAGGTGATTAAGCAGATACCTGCTGAGGAGTATTTGAAGATGGTAAAGGTGCTTGACGAAAATATGAAGAGCCTTATGCAATCAAAAAACGGGAAGAACCTGTTCCATAAGGAGGTCTGACATGGCTGGAATAACGACTACCGTAGGCCCTTTTTCAGGACTTGATACAGGCAGCATAATTGATAAACTTATGACTGTCGAAAAACAGCCCTATGACCGGCTTGAGACAAAAAAGACCGGTTATAACAATGAAATAAGCGCCTATGGCCAGATATCGTCCAGCCTTTCAGAGCTTCAAAAAGCGGTAGCGGGGCTATCATCAAAAAACATCAGCACACTTACGGCTAAATCGTCGAATGAAAATGTCCTTAAGGCCACAGCCTCGACCACAGCCTCTCCGGGGCAGTATACAGTTCGCGTAAACAAAGTGGCACAGGAACAAAAGGCTATATCTCAGGTATTTTCCTCTGACACGGCCACGTTTAAAACCGGTACGCTCACTGTGGGTAACGGAGGCCATACGACATCAATAACGATTGATTACCGTAACAATACCCTCACTGGCATCAGAGACGCGATAAACAGAAGCGCAACAGACGTTAGTGCCTCGATAATTAACGATGGCAGCGGCTATAAGCTCATCGTAAGCACTAAAAACGGCGGCGCTATAAACGGCCTGCAAATCACAGGCACAAGCGATGGTCCGACGGGTGAGGAGTTAAGTTCTCTTTCTTTTGACTCTGCTGCCCCCACTGCCGGACAGATGTCGCTTCTTCAGACCGGCTCGGACGCCTCGTTTACAATAGACGGCCTCACCATAACGAGCCACTCAAATACGGTAACCAATGTTCTTAAAGGGGTAACGCTCAATCTGCAGACTGCAACCAGTGCATCTACCATAATGTTGAGCATCGGGCAGGATGCCGTATCCAGTTCAGCAGGCATGAAGACATTTGTAGAGTCCTATAATAAAGCCATAACCAAATTGAAGGAATTGTCTGTAAAAGGACAGCCGTTAAACACGGAACAAGCGGTGCGGTCGGTTCAAAACGCCTTAAGGCCCATGTTGACTACATATGTCAGCGGCGCTACCTCCATGCTTGCGCAATTTGGGGTAATCCATGAAAAAGACGGTACGTTGAGCATTGATGCCGCAAAAATGGACAAGGCCGTAGGCTTTAATCAGGTGGGATTTAACAAACTCCTCGATGCTATGTCCGATAAGTTCACCAAGACCTCTACATACAGTATGCTCACTAATATTATCAGAAGCACAATATCGTCAAGGACCGATACCCTGCAAAGCACAGTCAAGCGCATAGAAAACGACCAGGCTAACATGCAGCGGCAGCTGGATAAAAAGCAAACGGCATATGTTAAGCAGTTTACCAAGCTTGAGCAGACCATAGCCCAGTTACAGTCTCAGAGCTCCAGCATAGCTACCAAAAATACAGGAGGTTAGCCTTGACAAACCCGGCATACGCAAAAAATGCTTACATAAGCGTGGACATAAATAATATGTCGCCGCTGGATCTCGTGATAAAGCTCTACGACGGGGCAATAGGGTTTTTGTCGAAGGCGGTTATGAGCATAGAAAAGAAGAACAGGCCGATGAAAATCCAATATCTCAACAAAACCCGTGCCATAGTCGAAGAATTGTTAAGTTCGCTCGACATGGAAGTAGGCGGCGAGGTGGCCGTCAACCTGCAAGACCTCTATACGTACATGCTCCTTGAGCTGACAAGGGCAAACTCCACCGATTCAATAGATAAGATATACCACATCCAGGAGCTGTTAAAGACGTTAAGAAGCGCGTGGGTGGAGGTTAAGACCACAGTGCCACAGTCAGCTGTCTCACTGCGCCAGCAAGTTAGCGCCCATTGACGGTTTCGTGAATTTATAGAGTTTAAGGATGGGGGGTATCTTATGAAAGAAGAGCAAAAACTTCAAATGATTAGCGAAATCAAACAAATTGAGAGGGAGCTCTACCTTAAAAGAAGTAAAGTTGCCTCAAGCGAAGCAATGGACGATATGCCACTGATGCTTCCGTACATTGCACAGGTTGAAGGGCTTGATACCAAAAAATGGAAAGAGGCCTTTTCAAAATTAATTGCGGCAATTGGGAGTTCTTCCATTGGCGGAAACAGTGTTGATGATGTTCATATAGAACGGCAGAGTTGAAGCTAGTAATAGACACCAATATTTTTGTTAGCGGCCTTGACCCTCAAGATGTATTTCATTCTGAATGCTATCCGATTTTTGAGAAGTTGCTAAGTTATGAAATAGAGGCATTGTGTCCAGCTATTGTTTTAGTTGAAACTACATGCGTTTTAAGACGCAGAACAAATAGCGAGGGTATAGCATCTGCGTTATATCGTAATTTAGCACGTATGCCGGCTATAAATTGGTTGGATATAACATTGGATGTAGCGGAAAGGGCATCTATGTTGGGGACGAAGACGGGTCTAAAGGCAGTAGATGTTATTATTCTGCAGGTGGCGGAGCAATATGGCATACCTCTTTTAACGATGGATAACGAAATAATAGTAAAGTCTCCAAAAGGAATTTTAATCTTTAAGCCATCGGGACTGCCGTTATAGGCAGACCCGCCCATAGTCTCTGGCTTTCACGTCAGAAAAACACGCACAATCCTATTTCCAGTTGATTTTCAACGAGTACCACATGCCGTTATATGAGTACATGAAGCCGTCCGAGGCGGCCTTAATCCCCGTGCCGTTTACAAACCACTGGATGTAGTTTGTGCCGTACATGTCCGTGGACATCTGTAAGTTTCCGGTAGGAGTGCCAAAAAATGAGGGGTTTAGATTGTATACCGAGTATATCATTGCGGAAGCTAAGGTATAACCACTTCTCCATATGGTTCCGAATGGATACCACTGCCCGGTATTGTAGAAATACGTATAGCCGTCAGTCCAGGCCATAATCCCCAGGCCGTTTACATACCACTGGACGTAGAATGTCCCGGTTATATCGGCCCCTGTCTGTACCGGGCCAAATGGCGCGCCGAATATGTTTGCGTACTGGGCGTAGAGAGAGGCTATGGTGCTTATTGCGTCTTGCAGGTCGTCGGCATGTGCCGGTACGCCTTGCAGCAGTATGCCTGTCAGGAGTAATCCGCATATCAGCAGTGTGCCCAATGCCGGTAATACCCCCCGGCTTTTAAGTGTTATTAGGCTATCATATTTTAAAGACATTCTTATTCCTCCTTAAAAATATATTCCGATATTCAATAATACAACTTTTATGTTAAAATTACCAGTGTTTTTGAACAACATGGTGTAATGAAATGAACCTTTCAGAGATTTGGATAAAGCGTCCCGTGATGACAACCCTTATCATGTGTACGCTGTTGTGTTTCGGCATTGCCGGCTATAAAAAGCTGCCGGTCAATAACCTGCCGACGGTCGATTTCCCTACGATTCAGGTCTCCGTAAACTTCCCGGGTGCCAATGCCGAGACGATGGCCTCCACTGTTGCCACCCCGCTGGAGAGGCAGTTTACACAGATAGCGGGGCTTGAGCAGATGGTCTCATCAAGTTCCACGGGCAAGACCACTATTACCCTTCAGTTTTCCCTCGACAGAAACATCGACGCCGCCGCCCAGGACGTCAACTCATACATCGCGGCCGCCGCCAAAGACCTCCCAAACACCCTCCCAAACCCGCCGACTTATAAAAAGGTCAACCCTGCCGACAACCCTGTTGTCTACATTGCCCTGTCCTCGGATACGCTTACCATGTCTGCGGTAGACGAATACGCCGAGACCTTTATCTCCGAACATATATCGATGCTCAACGGCGTATCTCAGGTGCTTGTCTATGGGGCGCAGAAATTTGCCGTCAGGGTGCGCGTAAATCCATCCAAGCTCGTCTCCAACGGTGTTGGCCTGGACGAGGTCAAAGACGCCATAAAATCCGGCAACGTCAATATCCCAAACGGCATTATCGACAGCAACTACCAGTCATATTCGATACAATCAAACGGCCAGCTCTTTAACGCCGCCGGTTATTTGCCGCTTATCGTTGCCTACCGCAACGGCTCACCTGTCAGGATACGGGACATTGGCACGGCCGAAGACAGTGTTGAAAACACCAGAACCGCCGCGTGGTTCAAAACAAAGGAAAAGGCCGACCGCGCAATCGTTATTGTCGTTAAACGCCAGCCAGGCTCAAACACCGTCGAAGTGGCCGACAGCATCATGAAACTGATTCCCAAGCTAAAGGCCCAACTGCCGCAGTCCCTCAATATGAAGGTCTTCTACAATCAGGCCGACTACATCAGAGAGTCTGCCCGTGATGTTCAGTACACGCTTATATTTACAATAATTCTGGTCATTCTGATAATATATCTGTTTCTACGGTCTGCCAGGGCCACAGTCATCCCTGGCATTGCCGTGCCGCTTTCGATAATCGGTACGTTTTGCGTCATGTATGTCCTCAACTACAGTCTTAATAATCTTACGCTGATGGCCCTGACCTTGTCTGCCGGTTTTGTCGTCGATGACGCCGTGGTTGTGCTTGAGAACATTTTTCGACGCATGGAACACGGCGAGTCTGCCATGGATGCTGCCTTTGAAGGCTCCAGAGAGATCAGTTTTACCGTCTTGTCCATGACTATTTCCCTTGTCGTCGTTTTTATTCCCATAATGTTTATGTCCGGCATAATCGGGAGGCTCTTCAGGGAGTTTGCCGTAAGCATCGGGGTGGCGATTCTTGTCTCCGGGTTTATATCGCTTACGCTTACGCCGATGCTCTGCAGCAGATTTCTCCGGCACGGGGGGCCTGAGCACACACCAAAAGACAGTTACTACGAAAGGGCTTTCGCATATGTGTTAAAGATATACGGCTCGACCCTAAAGTCCGTACTAAGGCATCGCTACACGATGCTGGTGTTTACCATGATAGTGATGGCAGCCACAATATTCTTATTTATTTTCATAAAAAAGGGTTTTATCCCCGGTGAAGACCAGAATTATTTCAGAGGGGCTACGCAGGCCTCGGAGAGCATCTCATTTACGGACATGGTCAGGCACCAGCAGGCAGTTTCTGAAATTGTCAGGACGCAACCGGATGTCGAAAGCCTCATCTCAGTCGTTGCCCCTATGAGCCTGCCAGGCAGCAACACCGGCATACTGTTTGTCACACTGTCAAACAGCAAAGACCGCAAACGCTCAGTAGACCAGATAATCGCGGCAATGCGCCCGAAGCTAAACTCGGTTGTAGGGCTGAGGACATTTCTGCAAAACCCGCCGGTTATCACCATCGGAGGGCAAGTAACAAATGCCCTCTACCAGTTTACACTTCTGTCGATTGACCTGAAGGATCTCTACAAGTACGGCGACATATTGACACAGAAGATACGTGCGATAGAGGGCCTGACCGACGTCTCAAGCGACATTATGGTAAACAGCCCGCGCATAAACCTTGAGGTTGACAGGGACAAGGCCTCAGCCCTGGGGCTTACGCTGGGGGCTATTCAGGACACACTCTACTCGGCCTATGGCACAAGGCAGGTCTCGACCATTTATACCGACATAAACGAGTACCAGGTTATTCTTGAGGTGGAGCCAAGGTTTCAACTGGACCCCACGGCGCTTTCTCTGCTATACGTACGCTCAAACACCAACAAGATGGTCCCCCTGAACACCGTTGCCAAAATGACAATGGTCTCCGGCCCACTGGTCGTAAACCATACGGCTCAGCTGCCTTCAGCAACGATTTCATTTAACCTGCTTAAGGACAAGTCCATTGGTGAGGCCGTCGACGAAATAACGAAGATAGCGAAGGAGACCTTGCCGCAGAACATTACGACGAGTTTTCAGGGGTCGGCGCAGGAGTTTAAAAAGTCCATAGCTAGTATGGGCGTGCTCCTGATTATCACAATTCTGATAATATATGTGGTGCTGGGGATACTCTACGAGAGTTTCATCCATCCGATAACCATACTGACGTCGCTGCCGCTTGCGGGGTTTGGGGCGTTGGGTACGCTGCTGTTGTTTAAAATGGAACTTGACGTGTATGCCTTTGTAGGGGTGGTGATGCTTGTCGGACTGGTGAAGAAAAACGGGATTATGATGGTGGACTTTGCCCTGCAGCTGGAACATGAAAAGGGGGAAAGCCCGGAGGACTCCATATACAATGCCTGTATGATAAGATTTCGCCCTATAATGATGACAACGATGGCGGCCCTGTTTGGCACACTGCCCATAGCGCTGGGGATTGGGGCGGGTGGTGACGCCAGAAGGCCCTTGGGTGTGGCGGTAATAGGCGGACTGTTCTTTTCTCAGATGCTGACGCTCTTTGTTACTCCGGTGTTTTATGTCTATATGGATAAGTTTAACCGGTGGCTAATGAATGGGCGGAATGTGTAATGCTAATTTGCAAATACAATAAACACTTTGACAGCAGCTTGTTATAGGTGTTATTATAAGATAAGTCTGATGGAGGTGTGTCGTTCATGGATAATGTAGATATAGCAAGCCCGGAGTTTAAATACCTGCTCAAGCAGGCAGTGCTTGAAACATTAAAAGAAATGATTGCCGAATCACCGCAACACACGGAGATCTCAATGTTATTGCTCATTCATGTCAGAGATATGCAAACATTTAAAGATAAAATCGAGAGTGAACTACAGAGCATAAAGCAGCACCTCTCCCGCATAGACGGCAGATTAGACGGCATAGACGGCAGATTGGACGGCATAGACGGCAGATTAGACGGCATAGACGGCAGATTAGACAGCTCTGAGAACAGATTGCAGAAAATTGAAGAGACAATGGTTACAAAAGATTATCTTGATAAAACTCTTAAAAACTATATGACCAGAGAGGAAACCCTTAAGACGTTTATGACCAGAGAGGAAACCCTTAAGACGTTTATGACAAAGGCCGAGCTTAGGAGCGAATTCAAAGATATGGTTGCTCAGATCGGGAGAACCATGAGGCAGATGTTAGACGAAAGAGATGATAGAGATAAGGTTAAGGGACAAGAGTTGTTCGAGTCAAAGTCTTAAGGAATTTTCAGGGAAAGGCAGTTTTCTGTAACCTACGATTCCCGGTTATTTTTTGATGGAATCCAAGTAAAGCGCGATGGTTGTTTTATGGTCGTCGGGCATGTCGATGAATTTAATGCCGAGGAGGTGCTTTTTGCCGCTTATTGAGGCGTTTCTCATAATGAACCTGATGTCGGTAAGGGTCTTGTTCAGGATGGTAAAGGACAGTTTATAGGGCCTGTCTTCCTTGAGTTCCTGGTGCAGGGACTTAAACGGAATTTGAAGCAGGCAGCCCGAGGCGCTGATATTTAAGATCTCGGCATGAATCGGCGGCAGGCCCTCAACGGCAAGCATGGCCGGGCATGTGGCCGCTGCCCTTTCGTGTCTTCTCTTTGCGATGCCCTTCTTTGCGAAATCCCCATGGCCCCAAAGCTGTTCATTATTTATGGCGAAGTTTATTTGTGTCTGTGGAAGCGTCTCTACGATTTTATATTCCGCAGCCGAGGCATCTCTGGGTTGGGCACAGGAATGTGGCATTGAGTTTGATCTGATAATCGCCTGTACGGCAGGGAGGTTAGCCGCCGAACCACGGTAGGTGACGATGCCGATTTCACCGTTTTGCAGCCTGACAATGGCGCCCGGCGGGTAGATGCCGAGATTTTTTATGAATAAAACGGCAAGCAGCTCATTTACCTTTTGAGAGGAAGTCAGAAATACCTTCTTCATGGCCTCATTCGCCGGCATTGGCAGCCTGTATGAGCGCGAGGAGACCATAGCCGCGTAGATGTCGGCAAGCGATACAAGCTGGGCCGCAACGGTTACGTTTTGTCCCCTGATGCCCTGTGGGTAGCCGCTGCCGTCAATAGATTCGTGGTGTTGCAATACGGCGGCCAACCAGACCTCGTCCGTTACGCCAAGGCGCTGCAAGGCCCTGAAATCTGTCACCGGATGGGCAGCTAACGCAACTCTCTGATTTTTTGACAGCGGTGTGCTCTGGGTCTGAAGGCTTTCCTGAAGTTCCAGCACGGAGATATTCATCGTCAGGGCCGCCGCCATGACTGATTTTCTGTCTTCTTTGGAGTAGTTCAGGGCCTTTGCGATGACTTCGCAGACGATGGCAACATGAATCGGGTGTTTTATTGTATATTGCATATACTTATCCAGAAATGCGGCCCCAAGGGCAAGATCCTCATCCTCATAACACAGCTCCTGAATCATGCTGCAAACTGTAAAGGCTTTCTGGGGGAAATCCGTGGCCCTGTCAAGGTCGCTAAGCAGGAGTCCCTCCACACGCCTTTGAATCAGTTTAAACAGGTCGAAGGGATTGTCCCTGGGGGGGATTTTAACCGGCTTGAACCTGTTGAAAGAGTCATCGGCGTCTTCGTCGGTTACGTTACCCATCAGCCCGCGGACGAGGTTTAATTCATTTTCATCCTTAATAACATACCCTGACCGGAGCATCAGCTTGCCGTTTCTATCCCTGATTGGCCATTTTGTGGGGACGCCGACGGCGAGGTCCTCCACCTTGTAGACAATTCTTGGCTCCATACAGAGGAGATTATATCATTGTTCCAGTGAATTAAGAAACGAGCGTATGTTGTCCTTATTTGTCTCGGATATCTCCGTAAACTGCATTCCTACGAGTATGACATCCGGTTTTTCCTGAATGTTTTTTATTATGGCCGTCGCGTTTTCCACTATGAAGTTCAATACCTTAAACGTTACGTGCAGAGAGAGGTTTATGTGAAGATGTCCACCTGACCCAGGCAATATCTTAAGCATACAGCCGCCTTCGCTTACGTTGATTATGGTAGCGTGGGTGGTGGTGATTGTCCTCATGTCAAGGAGCATTGCCGGTACGTTGACAGGCGCCCTTTCTTCTTTTCTTTTGAGGGTCTTTGCCCTTTTAAAAATGCCGTATCCCCAGAGTTGGTAGCGGTTTACGTCTACGCCGGCCTTATCGGCGGGTATCAGGGCCGTTACTGTGAATTCGGCGGCCGAGGTGTCTCTGCGCAGTGGGGCAGTGGAGGGCGTCCCGTTAGCCTTTACTACCGTATGCACGATTGGGCTGTTTACGCTGCCGCCGCGCTGGGTGACGACGGCGATTTCGTTGTTTTTCAGGCGCACAAACGTGCCCGGCGGGTAGATGCCGAGGTTTTTTATAAATAACATGCCGAGGTCTGCGTCTATCTTGCCGTTTAAGAATATCTCCTTCATGGCCATCGTGGGTGAGAGGGGCGGACGGTAATCCCTGCCAGATACGCGGGCGCAGTATATGTCGCTTAGGGAGAGAATCCTTGCGGCGGGGATTATCTCCTCGGCCTTCAGTGCGTTGGGGTAGCCGCTTCCGTCGAGGGCCTCGTGGTGCTGCATGACGGCATTACACCACAGTTCGTCCGCTATGCCTAGTTTTTTCAGCCTTTCCATTCCGTCGATGGGATGCCGCTGTACCTGCATTCTCTGGTAATTGCTGAGTGGTTCTTTCTGGTAATGGAGTTGGTCCTGAAGTTCGAGCATTCCGATGTTCATGGTGAGGGCGGCCGAGGTCAGAGATACTCTTTCCGGTTGCTGCCAGCCGAGTTTTTTCGCGATTATGTTACAGACTATGGCCGTGTGGACATGGTGCTTTATTGAGTACCGGGCCTGGTTTTCAAGCATTATCGTACCAAGGGCAAGGTCTTCATCGTTTTTGCAGACCTCTTCCATTATTGTGGTTAACATCGTAACTTTCGATTTAAAGTCCCTCTCTACGGTGATATTTTTATAGAGGGACGTCAGTCTGAACTGTATTACGTCGAGCTGCTCAAAGGGGGAGTCTTTTTGGTCGACGATTTGATCGGTGCTTTTTTCTTTTTCATCTTCTGGCGCCTGTTGCGCCCCGCTTCCTGGTGCCTCCTGCTCGAAAACGATTGCGCCTATGCTCTTTGGTATGTCGTTTGCGGTGATTACGTAGCCCCTTTTCAAAAGGAGCTGGCCGTTTTCGTCGTATATTGATGCCCTGAGCGGCCTGCCTACTACAATCTCTCCACTGGTCACACGCCGTACGTTCATGCTCTGCCTTTCCCCCCTGTGCCTTTTCCCTTCGGTAGGTTCATTTTTTGTTAATAGTTTTGTTGAGGTTATCCAACATAACCATATATATGATAGCTATCATTTCCATGATACCATATTACCTTGTCTTCATTCAAATGTAATTATATCGTGCAGTTAATTGAAAAACTGAAGTATGGCCGAAAATAAGTTGAAAATCCATCTTGATGTCAACCCTTTGACATGGTTTCAGCATATGGAGTCCGGTAAGGCACTGGAAATATCCGGTGCAGCAGCTGGCATGGATTTTGTATAATATAATTATGAATAGTCTTATTTTTCTCAGGGAGGCAGCATGAGTGAAGAAAACGAAAACGATGAACAGTTAGTACCACAAAAGAAGAAGTTAAGCATTAAACAGATATTAATACTTGGCGGTATCGTTCTGGTGTTGATAGGTGGCGGGTTTTTTACCTACACTAAACTATTCGCAAAGCCCAGTGGAGGCAAAGAAGGCACGAAAGAAGGCGCTAAAGAAAGCGCTAAGGAAAGCGCTAAGGAAACCAAGCCAGAGAAAGAACATAAGGCGGAAAAGGTGGAATACAAGCCTGGAGAACAGTTTCTCATCCCCATGGAGCCTATAATAGTCAACCTTACCGACCCGGGCAGATTCGCAAAGATAACGGTTCAGCTTGAGGTTGGAAGCAAGACGCTTGAGCCGGCTATGAAGGAAAAGATGCCCCTGCTCAGAGACGCCATTATCATGCTTCTTACCAGCAAGTCCCTGGAGTCCATCTCCGGCCCCGACGGGAAGTTTCAGCTGAAGGACGAGATGCTTGCCAGATTGAACCAGGCACTGGGAAAGGAATTGATCAGGAATATTTATTTTACTGAATTTATGGTGCAGTAGATGAACAAGATACTCTCGCAAGACGAAATTGATGCCCTGCTAAAGGGTGTCCAAAGCGGCTCCATAGATACCGAGGCACAGGCAGGCGAAGAGACCGGCGTTAAGACCTATGACCTGACCAACCAGGAGAGAATCATCAGGGGCAGGATGCCGGGCCTTGAAATCGCCAACGAGCGTTTTGCTAGGTTCTTCAGAAACTCCATCTCAACGATTATCATGAAGTTTGTCGACGTTAACATCCACGGCGTGGAGATGATGAAGTTCAGTGAGTTTATGAAGACACTTCCGCTGCCGTCAAGTATCAACATATTTAAGATGGAACCCCTGAAGGGGTTTTCTCTGTTCGTGCTTGGCGCCCCTGCGGTGTTTGCCTTTGTCGAATATTTCTTTGGGGCCACAACGGCAAGGAACACGAAGTCTGAGGGCCGGTATTTTACGCCCATTGAGCAGCGCATTATTAAAAAAGTGGTCGCCATGGTTCTAAGAGACCTGGCAGCCGCCTGGAAGGGTATTGTCAACGTAAACCCCGAGCATGTCGGCTCAGAAATGAACCCGCAGTTTGTTACCATTGTTACCCCTACCGAGGTAATCATCAAGATAGAGGTACATATTGAGGTAGAGGATTTCACGGGCAAGATGTATTTCTGCATCCCCTATTCGGTCATTGAGCCGGTTAAGGAGAAGTTATATTCGGGCATACAGGCTGAAAAACTCGAGATAGACCAACGCTGGGTCAATCGTCTGAAGGAGATCCTGCTGATATCTGCCGTGGATGTTACCGTGGAGTTGGGCGGCTCTGAGCTTCTGATAGAGGAAATCCTTAGTTTACAAAAGGGAGACGTAATTCCCCTGGGTAAGAAAATCACCGATGACATGGTCTTTAAGGTTGAAGGGATTCCAAAATTCAGGTGCGTACCCGGGCAGGTCAAGGGCAATCTGGCTGTTAAAATCACCAGAGATGATGAATAAGGAGGCAGTAGATGGATGTACAAAAGGCTGATTTCAATGAATTTGATAAAGAAGGCGGCGGTGAGGGTACAAGGGATATTAAATTCCTCCTCGACATCCCGTTAACTATAACGGTGGAGATAGGCAGGACAAAGATGCTCATTAACGACCTGCTGCAACTGGGGCAAGGCTCAGTCGTCGAGCTTGACAAGCTGGCCGGTGAACCTATGGAGATACTGGTCAACAGCAAGGTAATAGCCAAGGGCGAGGTAGTCGTGGTAAACGAGAAATTCGGTATCAGATTGACCGATATAGTAAGTCCAACCGATAGGTTGAAACAGCTGCGATGATAGATACGGTGTTTCAGATGCTGGCCGCGCTTGGGGTGGTTATCTTTCTTATATACGCCCTGTCGTTTGCGGCAAAAAAGAGGCGTGGCGCCAACTCCGTCCTGAGCATTATAGAGTATTTATCTATGGGGCCAAAAAGAGGGATAGCCGTTGTCCGTGTGGGGAAAAAGGCCCTGGTACTTGGCGTAACTCCGACGGATTTCAGGCTGCTAAAGACGCTTAGCGAGGAGGAGACCAAAGAAATCGGCTTTAAAAAGGCACTCGACGCGGAGATGTCTAACCCTCAGGGCGCTGCCCCGGCTAACCTGATGTCTGATGCAGTGAACCGGCTTAAGGCCGCGTTGTCCAGGCTTACCGGCGGCAAGGGCACTAACACACCGGACAAGGAGGCCTGAACCCATGGGTGCATTTAACATAGACCATCCGCTTGTGGCGATGTTTTTTATAATCAGCTTTCTGTCCATTATTCCTGCGATTCTTATGATGTTTACGTCGTTTACCAGGGTAGTAATTGTGTTGTCCCTGCTGAGGCAGGCCCTCGGAGGGCCACAAATCCCACCGAATGCCATTATCATCGGCCTGTCATTGTTTATAACCCTGTTTGTCATGTACCCCACGCTGGATATCCTTGCCAGTGAATCCATAATGCCGTTTATGGACAAGAAAATAACCATGACCGAGGCCCTGAAAAGGGGTGAAAAACCCGTCAAGGACTTCATGCTGAGGCAGACAAGGGAGAAGGACCTTGCCCTGTTTCTAAAGCTCGCAAAGGTGGACACACCCAAAGAATCAATGGACATACCCATAAAGATAGCCGCCCCGGCGTTTGTTATCAGCGAGCTTAAGACGGCCTTTGAGATGGGCTTTCTGCTCTATATGCCATTTATCATTATTGACATGGTCGTGGCCAGCGTGATGCTCTCAATGGGTATGATGATGGTTCCCCCGGTGATGATATCGCTGCCATTTAAGTTATTGCTCTTTGTGCTCGTAGATGGCTGGAACATAGTGATTGGCTCGATTGTGAGGAGTTTCCATTGACCGTAGAGATAGTAAAGGATTTGTCGTTTGAGGTGTTTAAGACCCTGTTGATGGTCTCAGGGCCGATGCTCATAGTGAGCATGGTGGTGGGACTTCTGGTGAGCTTTTTCCAGGCGATTACGCAGATACAGGAGTTTACGCTTACGTTTGTGCCCAAGGTGATAGCGGTGTTTGTGTGTGTGTTTGTAATGATGCCGTGGATTGCGCGCATTATGATTGGCTTTACGGTACGGCTGATAGAGAAACTGCCGGAGTATGTGAGGTAGCGCGGGTATGGATTCTCTGATAGACTCTGGCCTAGTGTCAAGGCAGATAGGGAACTTCGTGCTGATACTCTTAAGGGTAAGCATATTTATGATGATGCTGCCGGTGTTTACCAGTAAAAACGTCCCCACACAGTACAAGATAGCTTTTTCTATTGCCCTTGCGGTATTGATAACGCCGCTGGTGGACTTCACGCTAGACGAAAACGAGGAGATGCCCTATACCATATTTAAGGAGATAGTGCTGGCGATGGCGATGGGCGGGGCGGCGCGCCTGGTATTTTACGCGGCAGAGATGGCCGGGCAACTGATAAGTAACGGAATGTCTCTGTCGATAGCGACGACGTTTGACCCGGAGTTCGGACAGTCGGCCGAGATAGGGCGTTTTTTGGGCATCCTGGCAACGTTGATTTTCTTTGTTATGAATATACACCACGATTTGATAACGGCGTTGGTGAGGAGTTTCGAGGTGCTTCCGCCGGGGCAGATAAAGGTGGAGGTGCTGATGATAAACAGGCTGTTTGGCGGCGCTAAGGTCTTTCTCCTGGCGTTAAAACTGGCCGCGCCGGTGATGGTGGGCATGGTGGTTGCTAACCTGCTGCTTGGGCTTTTGTACAAGGCGGCGCCTCAGATAAACATCATGTTTGTCAGTTTCCCCATATTTTTATTTGTCGGGCTTATCCTTCTGATGATTACGATGCCGATATATTTTACGTCCATCGGGCAGCAGTTCAACAATATAAAAAACGTCTTGTATGAGACGTTATTAATGGCGAAACCATAAGATGGCTGAACAGCAGGAAAGAACAGAACAAGCTACGCCGCGCCGGCGGCAAAAGGCAAGGGAAAAGGGCCAGGTACCACGCAGTAAGGAACTCACCACGGCTGCCGGTATGGCGGGTCTGCTCCTGGTAATACACTATGGCGGCGCTAACTTTATGTTTAACATGAAAGAGGTTACGGTCAAATTCCTGTCCTTTCAGTACGGGCAGGACCCGTTCAGGGCGATAAACCTTGCGATGCTGAAGACATTTATGGTGCTCTTGCCGTTTTTTCTTGGCATCATGGTGCTTGCCGTTGCCTCGGAGGTAATGCAGGTGGGGTTTATGTTAAAACCCTTCGAGCCGAAGGTCTCGCGTCTTAACCCGATGGCGGGCCTTGGGAAGTTGTTCTCCACGGATGTAGTGGTTGAGTTCATAAAGAGTCTCCTAAAATTCCTTGGGGGCGGCCTCATATTTTACTTCATCATAAAGAGGGATATCTACAAGTGGCCACTTCTGATGGCAAAGGAGCTTTCTCAGATTATATCGGCCGCGTATGGTTTTATCATGAACGCAATGGTGTGGGGCTTTGTATATCTCTTTATAATAGCCATCATTAGTTATGCCTTTGCCAGATGGCAGTTTGAGAAGTCCATAAAGATGTCCAAGGAAGAGGTAAAAGAGGAATACAAGGAGACGGAGGGCGACCCGAAGATAAAATCGAGAATCAGGAGCATTCAGCGTGAGCAGGCCAGAAGGCGTATGATGGCCGAGGTGCCAAAGGCAACTGTGGTAATAACGAACCCGACGCATCTGGCAATAGCCCTGCTCTACAAAGGGGATTCAATGTCAGCGCCAAGGATAACGGCAAAAGGCTCCGGCTTTGTTGCCGAGAAGATAAGGGAGATAGCCAGGGAAAACCGCATTCCCCTCTATGAGGACAAACCCCTGGCGCGCACACTTTTTAAGTTCGACGTGGGCGAGTTCGTACCGCAGGACCTCTATAAGGCCGTAGCACGTATACTGGCCTATATCTACCAGTTGAGGGGGAAGATCTGATATGGCAGCCATGACAATGGACACCATTTATAATATCAACTTCCTGAAACTGATACGGGAGCGCGCGGAGATATTCGTCTCCGTCGGCGTTGTGGCCATACTGGCTGTGATGCTGATACCGTTGCCGCCGATTCTTCTGGACCTGCTTTTGTCCATGTCGATATCCATAGCCGTGGTTATCCTGATAATCAGCGTATATGTGCAAAAACCTCTGGATTTCTCCGTGTTTCCTACAATGCTTCTGATAACCACGCTCTACAGGCTCTCACTAAATGTTGCCACAACGCGCCTGATATTGATAAACGGGCACGAGGGGACGGACGCGGCCGGTGAGGTTATCATGTCATTTGGGAATTTCGTAATAGGCGGCAATTATGCCGTAGGTCTGATAATATTTTTGATACTGGTAATAGTGAACTTTGTGGTTATAACGAAAGGCTCTGGTAGAATAGCCGAGGTGGCGGCCAGATTTACGTTGGATGCCATGCCAGGTAAACAGATGGCCATAGACGCGGACTTAAACGCGGGCCTGATAGACGAAAAAGTCGCCAGAAAGCGGCGTGAGACCATTGCCCAGGAGGCCGATTTCTACGGCGCGATGGACGGTGCCAGTAAGTTTGTAAGGGGAGACGCCGTAGCGGCCCTTATCATAACGGCAATAAATATCTTTGGCGGCATCATAATAGGCGTCTTGCAGCGTGGGATGCCGATTGTTGAGGCCCTCAAGACATATACGGTGCTATCTGTGGGCGACGGGCTTGTGTCCCAGGTACCGGCGCTCCTGATCTCAACGGCGGCGGGCCTTGTAGTGAGCCGCGCCGGCAAGGAATCCGATTTGGGGCAGGACATCACCGAACAGGTGATAGTCAATCCGAAGGCGCTATATACGGCCTCCGGGATACTATTTGCCTTTGCGATAGTGCCAGGGCTGCCGCACATACCGTTTTTGTTGATCTCGGCGGCGGCTGGTGGGCTTGCCTACGCGATAACATCGGCTGGGAAGAAAGAGGCTGAGCAACAGGCCCCGCAAGAGGCCCCTCCGGAGGAGCCGAAGCTCGAGCCGTTTACGGAGTTTGACCCCCTTACGCTTGAGATCGGCTACGGGCTTATCCCCATTGTGGAAGAGAAAAACGGTGAGCTTCTCAGTAAGATAAAATCCATGAGAAGACAGCTTGCCAGGGAGATAGGCTTTGTCATCCCCCCTGTACATATAAGAGACAACCTGCAGCTTCGCCCGCACGAGTATAGTTTTTCGATAAGGGGCATAGAGGTGGCAAAATACGAGATAATGATGGGCTACTATCTTGCCGTTGCCTCCGAGGAGACGGAGGCCATCGAAGGCATACCGGCAAGGGAGCCTGCCTTTGGGCTTCCGGCCTTATGGGTAGAGGAGGCCAGGGTGGAAGAGGCACAGCTTGCCGGCTATATGGTGGTTGACAATGCCACGGCCATTGCCACCCATTTGACCGAGCTGATAAGAAAGCACTGCTGGGAGCTTCTGTCAAGGAACGAGGTACAAAACATCCTCGACAGCGTATCAAGGAGCTATCCAAAGATAGTGGAAGAGCTGATGTCCATTACGACGCTTGGCAACATGCAGAGGGTGTTTCAGACCCTGCTGAAGGAGCGTGTGCCGATTAACGACGTGATGACGATACTGGAGACAATCCTGGACTACGGGCCGCAGGTCAAGGACGCCGAGCTGTTGACGGAGTTTGCAAGGCAGGCCCTGAACAGGCATATAACAAAGCAGTATGCCACGCAAGACGGCTCCGTGCCGGTGTTCACGCTCGATCCGAAATATGAAAACATGCTCCTCAGAAGCATTCAAACCGGCGAGGCCATAAACCCGGACATGGTAAACAAGCTTATCAAGGGATTGGAAAAGTTGATAGATAGTGATGAATTCAGAGGGATGCAGCCGATAATCCTGACATCGGTACAGGTTAGAAGGCATATAAGGAAACTAATGGAGAAATTCCTGCCGTCGGTCATAGTGCTGTCCAACGCGGAGATTTCTTCAACCGGTAAACTCTATACGTTGGGGGTGGTGAGATATGAAGATTAAGAAGTTCCAGGCGAGGAGCTTTGCTGAGGCCCTTGTAATGGTGAAAAAGGAGTTGAGTGAGGACGCGATAATCCTGTCGACCGAGGAAGGAGACGGCGGTGTTGAGGTAACGGCCGCGGTGGACTATGACATGCAAAAGCCAAGGCCATTTAATAAATCAACGTCAAGACTACAGGACAATATAAAAATGTTTAACAATACCGGCAGAGCGGACAGCACAGAGGAAACAGCCGATGAAGGCGAACCCGACGATGTCGTATCGTTTAGGTCCGTGAAGCAGCCAAAGAAGCCCCTGTTAGGTGGTGGACTGTTCAGGAGAGACCCGATATCAAGAGATACAAGGCGCGAAGTCCCAACAGAGGCCCCAAAGGAGGCCACTAAAAAACCAGTGCCAAAGGCCTCACCCGCGGCCCCCCCGGCTGCCGTGGCCGAAACCCCGGCAGCACCACCCGCTCCTCCTTCGCAGGACATATCACCAGAGGGCAGCCACCCGCCCCACGGAGCCATCTCCAGCGTGATAAACAAGATGGCCACGGGCATAAAAAACGAGATAGAACACCTCAGAGAGACTATAGAGGATATGAAGAACATGGGATTTGAGATGTCCCTGCCCCCAAAGAAAAAGGCCCTGATGGGGTATCTGAAGGAGCGCTCGATTCGTGAGGAATATGCTATACTGTTGTGTGAGAAGGCCAAAGAGGTAAATGACGTGCTTCCGCTGATAATGTCCAACATAAAGGTAAAGAAGCGTGAGAGCGACATGAAGGCGGTAATGCTGGTAGGCCCCACGGGGGTGGGAAAGACTACGACAGTGGCAAAACTGGCAGCACACTCGATAAAAGAAGGCAAAAGGACGGCCATTATAAACTTCGACACATATAGAATCGGCGCGGTGGAGCAGGTGCGCATATACGCCAGAATCCTGGGTATCCCGCTTGCGGTTGTCTCAACGCCACATGAGCTGAAGACTTCGCTGTTGAGGTTTGCCGAGACTAAGGATATTATTTACGTGGATACAACGGGAAGAAACCCCAGAGACAGCGAATACCTGGACAGCATAAACGAGATCTGCCAGACTGAGGTGCCAATGGAGGTGCACCTGTTGATGAGCGCCAACAGCGACGATGAATTCATGACCGAGGCATACAGGTACTATAGGACCGTGCCAATAAATTACATAGGATTTACGAAAGTGGACGAGGCGGTAAGATACGGAGCGCTTTATAACCTCCTGATGACATACAGAAAACCGGTGGCATACGTAACAACGGGGCAGAAGGTGCCTGATGACATAGATTTCACGGCCGTAGAAGATATAGCGGGCCTTATCTTAAAGAAGGAGTGTTATAGATGTTAAATGAGGGGCGCGGGAGTGCAAAACATATAAGAACGATAGCCGTGGCAAGTGGCAAGGGCGGCGTGGGGAAGACCAACGTGGTGGCGAATCTGGCCATAGCCATGAGAAAAATGGGCAGCAAGGTGCTGATACTGGATGCCGACCTTGGACTAAGCAACATAGATGTGCTGCTTCAGCTGGCCCCGAAGTACAACATACAAAACGTTATAAGCGGAGAGATGGCCCTGAGTGAGATAATAGTAAAAGGGCCGCACGGGATAATGATCCTCCCGGCAACATCGGGTGTGCAGGAACTGACGGTGCTTGATGAGTTTCAGAGGCTTCAGCTTCTGGCGGAGTTTGAGTCCTTTGACGAAGACATAGACGTGCTGCTAATCGATACGGCGGCGGGGATATCGGAAAACGTAGCGTTTTTCTGTATAGCCGCCCAGGAGATAATCATTGTAACCTCCCCGGAACCGACCGCGATGACCGACGCCTATGCCCTCATAAAAGTACTCTACACAAGGTATCAGGAGAAGGAGTTCAGCGTACTGGTTAACTCCGTAAAGGGCGACATAGAGGCCAAGGAGGTATTTAAACGGCTGGCCACGGCGGCCGATAAGTTTCTCAACGTCTCACTGGACTACGTAGGGTTTATCCCTTTTGACGAGGCAGTGCGAATGGCCGTAAGGGGACAGCGCGCGTTCATAGACGCATATCCAAACTCGAAGGCTTCAAAAAAGGTAATGGACCTGGCAGTTAAAATATTAAGCCGGACAAAGGCAAGAGTAAAGGGTTCCCTGCAGTTTTTCATAGGTAACCTTCTCTCAGCCTCATCAGAGGGATAACCAGGCGTGCAGACGAAGAAGTATAAATCCGGTGTTACGGACGAGAAAAAGGAAGAGATAATAAAGGACTTCCTTCCTTTTATAAAATATACGGCCTTCAGGCTGTCACACCGTCTACCACCGCAGTTAACCCAGGACGACTTAATAAGCGTCGGAGTAATGGGGCTATTGGACTCTCTTGACAACTATGAGCCGGCGCGCGCGAAACTCAAGACCTACGCGGAGTTCAGAATAAGGGGCGCCATGCTGGATGAAATCAGGACATTTGACACCTCCCCCCGGTCATTAAAAGAGAAGGTAAACGAGCTGAAAGAGGCGTACGTAAAGCTGGAGAGAGAACATGGCCGCCCCCCGGATGGTGAAGAGGTGGCAAAGAGCCTGAATATGTCCCTTG
>PEAC01000052.1 GCA_002753305.1 Nitrospirae bacterium MYbin6 | reverse complement strand
GTAAACTCATATCTACAAAACACGCCCATAATATAAGGTTCTACAGCTTAACCCATTTTTATGACGCAGACCCCGCCCCACGTCCGGCATAGACAACACTTTATGAATGGTGGTATACTATGATTATGGAAACGATAGCAAGAGACTTCGATTTAACGGAAATCATCAACGGAGAGGAAATCATGGGGCCTAGTCCTTTTGGAAAGCATCAGGATATCATTATGAATATTATAAGAACAATACTTTTCCATTTACAAAAAAATGATGTGGGTAAGTTGTGCGTCTCTCCACTTGACGTAATCCTTGAGGATGCAATCAACAGGCTTCAACCAGACATTATTTTTATCAGGAAAGAGAATTTGGCAATCTTTCAGGACTGGATACGAGGCGTACCGGACATGGTATGCGAAATAGTCTCACCAGGGTCGTACAGGAAAGATACTGCCATCAAGAAAAAGGTCTACGAAAAATACAAAGTCCCTGAATATTGGATTGTCATACCTGAATTACAGACTATCGAGATCTTAACTATCGAAAATGATAGGTATGAGACACACTCCTACGCGGAACTTGAGGGGATTGTTACATCTAAGATAATAGAGGGTCTTCAGGTTAACATCAACGATATATTCGGGTAGAATCTTACATAGCCTCCCGCATCTTCCCTTCAATGCAGCAAAAGATCGCGTCTATTAACCGCTCCACGTTTATCGGCTTTATCAGATTAACGCATCTGTTGCTTACGTGGTCGTCGTCATTAAACGCCGTAGTTATGATAATCGGCTGGTCATTCTTTATTTTTAATATCTTGTTTATCATAACGATGCCGTTCATTACAGGCATTTCTATGTCTGTTATGACTATATCCGGGTTATGTGTTATGTATAGCTCCAAGCCCTCCTTGCCGTTTTTAGCCAAATATACATCGCCAAAGCGCCGTCTCATAAACTTCGCAAGGCCGTCTAACATAGCTGCATCGTCCTCTACATATAGGGCGGATAATGTCTTCAGTATTGTCTCGTCTCTCATCTTGTCACACCTCTATTGTGAATTCACAGCCGCCATCAATGTTTCTTGCCGAGATGGTGCCGTTCATATTCTTTTCGATTACTGTCTTTGCGATATACAGTCCTAAGCCGGTGCCCCTGCTTTTGTGTCTGGTGGTAAAATATGGATCGAAGAGTTTTCCTATGATGTCCTCGCCAACGCCGCCTCCGTTGTCCAAAATCGTCAGTACCGCCTTGCCGCTTTGCCCCCGATATGAATTAACTTTGATGATTCCGTTTGCTACCGCGCGGCTCTCAAACGCGTCCTTTATGTTTGTCAACAGATTTAGAATTATTTGTGAAAACTCATTCTGATAACCGTGTATCGTAATACTATCGTCCATATCGCGCTCCAGAGATATATTCCTGCCGCGAAAATACTCCTCCAGGATAGATACTGCCTTATTAACGGCATGTGACAGGCTAAACTGAGACGCCTGCCTGTCTCTGGCATAGAAACACCTGAAATCGTCTATCGTCTTTGACAGCCCGTTTAGTTCATTGAGCATTGTGCTGACCGAGGTATCAAGATATTTTTCGTCTAGTTCCTTATATTTATACGCGTCTTTTATATCCTGAATCATTACACCAATTGCCCCAAGGGGCTGCCTCCAGTGGTGGGATATGTTCATCAGAAGCTCACCCATGGCGGTGTGGCGGGACTGCTCAAACATCATATGGTCTTTCTGTCTATTTTTTTCTACTTCTTCTTCCACTCTTTTCTGGAGGTTTGCGTTTAATTCGTTCAGGGCATTTTCAAGCGACACCCTATCTGTAATATCACGTATAAAGGCAAACATAATATTGCTATCTTTTATATAATTTACGCTAACCTCGACATCAAGAATCCTGCCTTGCATAGTTATTTGTTTTGTTATAAATCTATCGCCGCCCATCCCGATTATTTTTTCTATATGTCTTTTTACTTCATCGCTGTCTTCCAACGCTTCTACGTCGGATACACGCATATTCAGCATTTCCTCACGGCTGTAACCTAACATTTTGCAATATGAATCGTTTGCTTCTATAATACGGCCATCGAGGTCTACCTTGAAAAACCCCTCTATCGATGTATACAGTATGGCGCTGTTTTGCTCATAGGCCGCCTTAAGCTCGGAGGTTCTTTCGTTTACAAGAATCTCCAAATTGCCGCTGTATTCCTTTAATGACTGCTCAAGCTGTTTTAGTTTGGTTATATCGTGCCATGTGCTGACAATAGCGGCCATCACATTAGGCTCAGCCTGCCTCAGAAGGGTTGCGGTGACTGAAAAATACCGCTCCATGCCGTTTGACGTGATACGAAACTCATCAATTTGATTCTCTCCGGTAACATGCAGGCGCGTCTCCAATCGTGCCCATCTGTCTATGATAGTGTTATCGAATTGGGAGAGCCAGTCGAACAGATTCGTCTCTAATATATCGGTACGGGGCCTTCCTAACAGTGCGCAAAACGCGTCGTTGACGACAATAATGTTTTGCGATTCACCGGTGATTACTATCCCGTCTCCGGTTACCCTTAGCAATGCCTCATAGAATTTTATCGTCTGTTGTGTTATGTCCATAGTAGTTTGGTAATTTTTACGGCGCTGTACTTGAACTCCGGCTGCTTCGAGTGGATATCATACGCCTGATTGGTCACGAGGTTGACCTGTTTATCTTCGTCGGCAGTCAATGCCTTGCCGTAATGAGACGGGATGAATATGGTACCTTTAATTATCTTATCGGTGAGCAGGGCATGACCTCTGACCGAACCTCGGAGGGAGGTAATCTCAATTATTTCGCCGCCAGAAATATTATAGTCTTTGGCGTCTTCGGGGTTAATCTCGACAAAGTTATCCGGGGCGAGGTTATTTAATCTGTTCACCCTGCCAGTGCGCGTTCGGGTATTAAAATGCGCGGACAATCTGCCGGTAATCAGGATTATGGGATATTCGGGGCTGATTGTCTCGGCAGGTTCGATATATTCACGCGGCAGCAGTGCCGCCCGTCCATCGGCGCGTGGAAAGCGCATGTCGGTAAACAGGCGCGGCGTACCAGGATGCTCAATCGCGGGGCATGGAAGCTGAATTCCAATCTTACCGCGCAGACGCTCATAGGTTATGCCGGCCATGTCACATATGCGTCCGCTTGTGAGTCCTTTAAATTCCTCGAAAACCTCTTCGGAGGTGGTGTATGGGAATTCTTTTTCATAACCCATTGCGCGCGCTATCAACCATATGATCTCATAATCGGCCTTTGCCTCACCGGGTGGCTCTATGAATTTTTCGACAAGCTCAATGCGTCTTTCCGAAGATATAAATGTCCCCGTCTTTTCGCTCCACTGGGCCGCCGGTAATATCACATCGGCCAGCATGGTTGTCTCTGTGGGGTGGAATATATCTTGTACGACTAATATTTCGGCTTTGGAGAGTCCCTCTTCAATCCATTTCGTATTCGGCAGTGAGGCGGCAGGGTTGGTATTACAGACCCACAAGGCACGAATATCCCCGGAATGAAGTCCCTGTATGATGTCGATAATTGAGCGGCCAGGTGTTGGCTGGATATTCTCCACGGGGATGCCCCAGTAGTCCGCTGTCTCTTTGCGATGTGCCGCGTTGGCTATTTGGCGCATACCCGGCAGCAGGTGTGACAATGCCCCAACCCAGCGGTTGCCTAGTGTATTTGCCTCGCCGGTTATAGAGAGCGGGCCTGCACCGGGCCTGCATAAATTGCCTGTCAGAATAGACAGGTTATGAAGTGTGTTATTTTTGAATACCGCCTGAGTTGAATGGTTATAGCCCTGAAACCAAAATGTGAGCATTGCCCTGGCATGTCCGATAGCGTGCGCGGCCTCGACTATCTTCTCTTCCGGGCAGCCCGTGATTACGGCAGCGGCAGATGGCGGGTATTTCAACAGGAATTGGTTGATGTCGCATAGGCCGCTTGCGTAAATCTCGACGCCATCTTTTTTTACGAAACCGTCTCTAAAGAGCACATGGGCCAGTGCGTTATTAAGGGCTACATCCGTCCCCGGCTTTATTTGCAGGTGGATGTCTGCGATTTGGGCAGTCTCTGTCCTGCGCGGGTCAACTACGATTATCTTAGCGCCGTTATTTTCCTTTGCGTCTCTTACGCGATGGAATATTATTGGTGTAGATACAGCCATATTATTTCCGGCGATGTAAAACAAGTCTGCTTGTTCTATATCGTCATAACAGGTGGGCGGGGCGTCCGCCCCAATGGTGGACAGGAAACCTGCCGCCGTACTTGACATACAAAGCCGAGTGCTGCACTCGACATTATTGGTTCCAATAAAGCCCTTAAATAACTTGTTTATGAGATAGTAGTCCTCGGTGAGATTACTGGCCCCGCCGTAGAAGGCTATGGCCCCGGGGCCATAATTATTTATTATATTTTTGAATTTTGAGGAGACATTGGTTATTGCGTCATCCCATGTAGTAGTTTCTAATTTGTTGCCGCGTCGAATCATGGGCCGTGTTAGTCTTCCCTCAGCGCTGAACATTAAGGGAATGTTTGAAGCCAGTGCGCAAATGTCCCCGTTATTCACGGGATGTCCCTTCATACCGGCGATGTCGATTATCGCGCCTGCTTCGACGCCAACCATCAACCCGCATCCAATCCCGCAATATGGGCATGTTGTTTTATTCCATGTGGCAGACATACTCGTTACCCCTCTCTCTGCGTTATTATAACACAAAACGATCGGGATATTTATTTCTTTTTGTAAACGTTGAGTCCGATCTTTACCTTATCGGAGCCGGGAATGGACTGGTTGCCCTCTGTCGAGGCGATAATTATGGTCTTACCCGATGACGATAGTCCGAATTCCTTTGTAACATCCACCTTTATTGTCAGAATATCCCCTTCGAGCGCCATTTCTACGTTTTTCATTGATTTTCTCCTTAATGTTTATTTGTTCTTGTCGATATATATATACTATACTATTAGGGGTGATAATGGAAACATTATGAATGAAGACAGAAAGAACGCATTGAATGTAATTAAAAATCGTCTGATGGAGGCGAACGACTTCCCTGCCCTGTCAAGGGCAGTTACCATGGTCAGCCACAAGGCGACTAAACTTGATGAGACATCGATACGAGAGTTAGCCGACGTTATCCTGGATGACCTGTCTATAACAAACAAGATCTTAAAAAAGGTTAATTCCATAGGCTATGCCTCGGCACAAGGCGGCGGCAGGATAACAACCATAACGCGCGCCGTGTTCGTCGCGGGTTTTGAGAAGGTTAAGAGCATCGCCCTCTCAATACTTCTGTTTGAGACCCTTAAGGACAAGGCAACTGCCGATTACCTTAAAGCGGATATTGTCACCTCCATAATGAGCGGCGCCATGGCCAGGGACATCGCCGCGGCCATAGGCATCAGAAAATGTGAAGAGATATTTATATACGCGGTCTTTCACGACTTAGGCAAGCTCCTGGTAACCTTCCTCCTGCCACTTAAGCTCAGGGAGATAATGAAGCTCGTGAAAAAGGGCGCAATGATAGAAGAACGGGCCGTAAAACAGACTCTCGGCGTCTCTTATCAGGAAATCGGAATGGACATCGCGGCACAATGGAGCTTTTCCAAAGAAATGATCAGTACGATGAATAACATCGACGGCTCAGTTGTCAGTCAGCCAAAGACCGAATCTGATAAAATTCACAAGATTATATGTTTCGCCAATGAGATGAGTAAGGCGATGACACAGGATATTAAACAAATAAGGGGGAGTTTCAGCAAAATCATGGAGCGCTACGCAAGCGCCATACCCCTCACACATGAGAGGATTGTTCAAATCATCGGCGACTCCGCCAAAGAGATGGTCGAATACTCACACAACTACGAATCAAAGGCCAACATGGGCAATACCCTCAAGCATATCACCAAGGCAGTTGAACTGCTAAACAGGAAAGACCCTGATGTACCTGAAGAAGATGATGAAGATCTTGAGGCGCAGGAGCTTGATACATTCGATTTTGGGGAGCAGTTAAATAAACCGAAAAGGCCGCTCTACAGCACAATTGCCCGCGACATGCCACATAATGCCGGTGATATCCTCACCAAGGGCATTCAGGACGTATCACAATTCATGCTTGGCGGGGCGTCATTTAACGAGGTCTTAGACGCTATTCTTAACCTGATGTACCGCTCCATTGGGTTTTCCCGCGTACTCTTTTGCGTTAAACACACCCATGACCCCTTCATGGAGGGGCGCTTTGGCCTTGGCGACAATATTACGGAGATTATTAAACTCTTCAGGTTTGAACTTTGTGAGTCGCCGGATTTTTTCAATCTGTCTATTTCCAGGAATAAGGAGATGATTGTCGACGATATTAATGATGAGCGAATAAAATCCCGTGTCCCCGATTGGTATCGTAAACTGCTCGACTCGCAGACGTTTATGTTATTACCGATTAGTGTAAATGACAAGCCGATTGGAATTATATATGCTGACAAGCCATCTGCCGGAGACATAAAAATATCTTCAACGATTTTTAATTCCCTGAAGGTACTGCGAGACCATCTGAAGATGGCTATTAAAAAGTCAGTGCGATTAAGAGATTAACGGATAAAGAAAAAAGGCCCGAGGGCGCTGCCCTCAGACTCCCGCAAGGAGGCGCGCCTCCTTGACCTCTCAATAAAAAAAAGGCAAGGACATTAAAGTCCTTGCCTTTCTATAAAGACTCTTGAGAGAGTTACTTCTTCTCTTCTGCCTTAGGGGCTGCAGGGGCTGCCTTGTCGTCTTTCTTCTCGGCTTTCTTGTCGGCCTTAGGGGCTGCTGCCTTCTCGTCTTTCTTCTCTTCTGCGAATACTGCGCTGGTCATTGATAATGCGAACAGGGCTGCTACTAGAATGGTCATCAGTTTCTTCATGTTGTCTCCTTTGTTGAGTTAGTTTAGTTTTATTTACGTATACGGCTACTGAGCCGGCTTATCTTCTGTCGTTACTGCTTTCTTGCTTTTCTTGCTTTTTTTGCTTTTTTTGCTTTTCTTCATCGTGTCATCCTTAGGGGCTTCCATTGCAGGAGCTCCACCGGCTGCCGGTGCATCGGTAGCAAATGATACCGCACTAAAGGCTAACAGCATTGCCAGGCAGGACACAATCGCAAACATTTTCTTCATTCGTAACACCTCCTTTTAAATTATTTTATATATTCGCTCTTCTTTTACTCTGTGCTCATCAACTCTGTACTCGTTAACTATTATTAGTAGATGCAAACATCGTGCCAGAGTTTAGTCGCAGCATTTGTGGGCCTTTCCGATTGTGGCGGCGAATATTTTGTTCCGATTTAGTAATTCGTATCCTCTTTTGAGGATGCTGCTATGGGGAGGGGGTTGCCCTCCCCGCTACTTATGCGGATTCTACTTGTTTTTCGTAGATCAGGAGCGGCTTGATGTTATTAACGATTGTCTCTTCGTTAATGATACACTCTTTGATTCCATTTTGTGATGGTATGTCGTACATCACGTCGAGCATGACCTCTTCGAGAATTGATCTGAGGCCGCGCGCTCCGGTCTTTCTGGTGATTGCCTTTTTGGCTATGGCACGCAGGGCGTTGTCCGTGAATTTCAGTCTCACGTTGTCGAAGTGCAGAAGTTTTTCGTATTGTTTGGTAAGGGCGTTTTTAGGCTCCACAAGAATCTGCACCAGGGCATCTTCGTTAAGCGCCTCAAGTGTGGCTATCACAGGGAGTCTGCCGACCAGTTCGGGGATTAGTCCATACTTGGTCAGGTCCTCGGGGCTTACCATTGTCAGGATCTTCTCTTTCTTTTTCTTGCTATATAGTTCTGCCCCGAAGCCTACGGTTTTCCTTCCTATACGGTGCTCAATTATCTCCTCAAGGCCGTTAAACGCCCCTCCGCAGATAAACAGGATGTTCGTGGTATCGACTTGCAGGTATTCCTGATGGGGGTGTTTTCTGCCGCCTTGTGGGGGGACGCTGGCAATCGTACCCTCAATGATTTTCAACAGGGCCTGCTGCACACCCTCACCTGAGACGTCGCGGGTTATTGACGGGTTATCGGATTTTCTGCTTATCTTGTCTATCTCGTCTATGTAGACGATTCCCTTTTGGGCGCGTTCGATGTCAAAGTTTGACGCCTGAAGGAGTTTAAGAATTATGTTCTCTACGTCTTCACCAACGTAGCCAGCCTCTGTAAGCGTAGTGGCGTCGGCTATGGTAAAGGGTACGTCGAGGTATCGGGCAAGCGTCTGGGCAAGCAGCGTTTTCCCCGTGCCTGTTGGGCCGGCCAGGAGTATATTGCTCTTTTGCAGCTCAATGTCTGTTTCCTTTTGCCTGTAGATCCGTTTGTAGTGGTTGTGGACGGCTACGGAGATGATTTTCTTTGCTAACTCCTGCCCGATTACGTAGTCCTTCAGAAAGGCGTGGATTTTCGCCGGGGCAGGCACCCCGCCGTGTCCCTTTTGGGTGAAGGATGTCTTCATGTCCTCTGCTATTATGTCGTTGCACAGGTCGACGCACTCGTCGCATATATATACTGACGGGCCGGCTATTAATTTCTTTACTTCCGTCTGGTGTTTGCTGCAAAATGAACACTTCAACTGTTCATCTTTCTTTTTTGCCATTAGCTCTCTCTCCACACTTCTCTATTTTACGGCGGTTACACTGCCATATCTATGCCATATCGATAGTCATCTCTGTGTCATATCTATATTATAGCATGAATCATCACTAATCAGGCATTTATTTATCGTTAGTCTTTATAGCTGTTATGACCTCGTCGACCAGGCCGTATTGTTTTGCCTCGTCTGCGGACATGAAATAGTCCCTGTCGGTATCTGTGTGAATTTTATCAATATCCTGTCCGGTGTGATGGGAGAGAATTTTATTAAGGGTATTTTTCATTTTTAGCATCTCTCTGGCGTGGATTTCCACGTCGGTGGCCTGTCCACTGAAGCCTCCCATCGGCTGGTGAATTAATATACGCGAATTCGGAAGCGCGAATCTCTTTCCATGCGCCCCGGCGGCAAGCAGAAGCGCTCCCATGCTGGCGGCCTGCCCTGTGCAGTATGTCGCGATATCGCATCTCACGTACTGCATTGTATCGTATATGGCAAGGCCGGAGGTTACAAGCCCCCCTGGTGAGTTTATATACAGGTGGATGTCCTTTTCCGGGTCTTCGGTCTGTAGAAACAGCATTTGTGCTATTATGCTGTTTGCAACGTTATCGTCAACGGCTGTACCCAGAAACACTATTCTGTCTTTCAGCAATCTTGAGTATATGTCATACGCGCGTTCGGTCCTGCCGGTCTGCTCTATTACCATGGGTATGAAATTCATCTATCCTCCTTAATGTAAGCTACAGTATTACCGTTACGCCTGCTGTGGAGTAACAATTCCCTTAGCATATATCGAGTCGACCACTTTCTCTCTGAATACTGAGTATCTGAGGCTCTCCAGCGCGCCCTCTTGTGTATTATAGTACTGGAGCAGGGCCTCTGGCGACATGGACGACGCATAGGCCATAGAGATGAGTCTCTCTTTCATATCTTCTTCGGAAACTTTTACGTCCTCTTTTTCACCTATAATATCGAGGAGCACCATTATCTTTACGTTTCTTACGGCATCGTCGTGAAACTTCGCCCTGATTTCCTCTTCAGAGACATCCTTGTACGCATCAAGGGTCTTTGCCTGGGCAACTATGCTGTCTATCTCTTGTTTCATAGCCGTTTCCGGGAGGTCGAACGTGTATTTGTCGGACAGTTTTCTGATCATATCCCCCTTTTCGGCCTTTAGAACCTTGTCTTTTTTCAATTCGCCAAGTGAGTCTTTTATTCGTGTAGTCAACTGGTCGAGGTTGTCAAAGCCTACATCCTTGGCGAACTCGTCATCAAATGGGGGCAGCTGCAGGGCCTTGATGTCTTTTATTGTGATTTTAAAGAGCACTGTTTGCCCGCTATACTGTGAATTGAGGTGTTCGGGGGGGAAGGCCACCTCGGCCTCGACTGTTTCGCCCTTGGATTTTCCTATTATTGCCCGATAAAAACTCTCGGGAAATGCCTCAGAGCCTACCTTGATGAACTGGTCTTTTTTCGGGGTTTCGTCTGTTGCCGTTTCGTAGTCGGCCACAACGAGGTCTTCCATTTCAACGGGCCTATCTTCTACGGGTGTGTATACGGCCTTTGACATTGCGACTCTGTTCATATGTGCCGAGACTTCTTCGTCGGTAACATCAATGATTATCTCGCTGATTGGCAGCCCTTCGTAGACCAGGCCGTCGACCTTTGGGCGTACCTCTACTGTGCATACGAGTTTAAGGGCACCCTTGGTTTTGTAGTCCTGATTCTCAACTATCGGTGGTGTGAGCGGGGTCAAATCCGCTGCTTTCAGGGCTTCTTTGTAGTACTGTGGTACCAGGCTCTCAATCACATTTTGTTCCACGTCTTTTCTGAATCGTTTTTCAATTAAAGACATGGGGGCCTTGCCCTGCCTGAAGCCCGGCACTCTTGTTCTTCCTTTGACCTCGTTTAAGGACTTCTGTATTTCTCCTTCCACTTCGATGGCGGAGGCCTCAATGGTGATTCTTTTTTTTGTGGCCGATATATCCTCTACGACGCTGTTCATACATCCTCCTCATGATTCATTGCGAGTTGTGTATGTCTAATGTAAAATATTGGAATAGTTTTGTCAATGGAGACACAGGATTAAATTGCGTTATTTTGTCCCTTTTGGTATAATTATACTTAGCGGGATACGCTGTGCAATGCTACGCGGGGTGAGAGAGAGATGCCGGTTGGCGATTATGACATATCGGATTTGAATATTGAAAAAACACCACAGGTACCTGTGCCTGAGATGTCTGCCAATTTTAAGGCCATTTGCTCTGGCGACGATAGTCCGGACAATAAGTTGGGCAGTGACTTCTCAACCCTTGTACGCTCTGATAGTGGTTCTAAACCTACGCAGGAGCAGCTGCCCGAGCATGTTTCACAGCTATTGGATACGCTGACCTCAGGTCTGGCAACTACAGGCCAGGGCGATAACACTCCTGCCACAACGCAACCAACCACCCAATCCGACACTCAACCAGCCGCTCAACCAGCCGCTCAATCTATTAAGCTCATTGAGGCCATCACCTACCACTGCTCCAACTCCGGCCTGTTACAAAAGAAACCTGCCCCTTCTGGACTGCCGTATATAAAGGGAACCGCGGCGGTCAATGACAACGCCCAGGCCAGCGGCGATAATGTCCCAGATACGTATGAACCAGACAACTTAACCCCACGCGGCGACGCCTTTGCCCATGGCAAAGACACCGGTGAACCGCTGCCGCCCGCGAGAGGACAAAAACAGCCGCCTCCTTTATCGCGTGGCGTCTCTTCATCTGACCCTGGCCATTTGGAAGCTCCATTGCCAGAGCCTCATCAAGCCCTTCCGCCACAGGCAAAACCCACCACCCCAAAAGGGACTATCGTAAATGAAGGCAGCCCTCCGCCTCCAGCCGCGCCGAAGGGCGATGTACCTGTTTATTTCGGCCTGCCAGGACAACGCAGTTACATAAGCACGAATGTGGCACTAAACCGGATTCCTGATAAGCAACCCCCTACACTGCCGGATTCGACAGACTTAACTCCAAAGACAATGGACTCAACACAACCACTTCAGGATACCACTGTGCTTAAGGATGCCACGGTGCTTAAGGACGCCACTGTGCTTAAAGATACCTCTGTGCTTAAGGATGCCACACAACTTAAGGACACAACCCTGGTGAAAAATCACACTGCGCCCGACACGCCACCGCCTGGCGCCAAGGCCGTGGAAAAAACCGATAAAAAAGAAACCGGCCCAATTAAGAATGAACAACCACCAATCATGCTTAACCCCTTTATATCAGAACAATATGTAATGCCGTTAACGGCATCGGCTGTCCAACCAACAGCCATACCGGCAACTGGCCAACCAAGCGAAATCAACCAGATAATAGATAAATACGTAAGCCAGATACAGGTCAGCGACCCATCGTTAAACTCTACCCACGAGGTCAGAATCACCCTGAAAGGCGCGGTGTTAAATGGCACGGAGGTGCGAGTCACATCGGAGCATGGCAAGGTTAACGTTACGCTCCTGGCCGGCTCTCAGGATGCCATGCAAGACATATCCAGATATCAGGACAGCCTTAAGACCTATCTCGAGGGCCGCCTGCACACAAACGTCGATGTCCATATCTCACAAAGCACTGAGAGCCAGGGCGGACAGAACGAGGGAAGGTCCAGACAGCAGAGAAATCTCTACGAGGAGATGAAAGAGAAAAGTTGAACGCCTTCACCTTCATATCCGAGGCCAGTGATAACGTCTCGATGCTTAACAAGCTCTACTCAAAAAGTGGTTCGCTTACATTTAAGTTTGACGAAAAACAATTTGTACTGTTAATCCGGCCGGTTAAGGAGCCGTTTACGCCGGGTGTGGCAGCGCGGCTGAGCATAGATGGAAACGGCGTGTTTGTTGCCGTAGAGAAAGATGTGCGCCTGTTAAGAGAGCGGATTGAGGGGTTTGCCCCAGGTACTGACGTATTCTCACTGCCTTCAGGGCTAAAGGAGGCAGTCTTTGAGGCCGTGCTGGAGGAAATCCTCACCGCGATAGAGCGTGCCACCGGTAAGAAGACCTTATTGGCAGAGGCCATAGCCGATGCCGCAGCGCCCGCGGATGCCAAATTCACAGTCGATTTAACCGCGTTAAACCCGGCAGATACGAGTATGGCGATGGCTGGACGTGTATATTTAGATCCGGCCGGGGCTGCCTTATTGGGCAGTTTTCTTGACGCGCTTCCCTCCGTGCCGGAATGGGACATTGGGGCAGTCCCCGTCTCATGCGGCGTGGAAATCGGGCAGACAACCATATCCACTGAGGATTTAACGGCCATCGGGCCGCTTGATATTATCGTATTTGATGAGTATTATGCCGGGGATAATGGAAATAATGTCCGTGTGCCTGTTCCCGGTGCGGGCTACATTACCGCTTCGGTTAATAACGGCACGGCACAGATTATGGAAATCAGGGAGGCCAATATGGCAGAAGGGGCAGCAGCATTAAATACTCAGGGAATACCCGTGCGCCTGACGTTTGAAATCGGCACACTGGACGTTACGGTCAGCGACTTAAACAGCTTTAAGCAGGGCTATGTATTTACCCTGGCCACACAGGCCGATAAGCCCATCACTATCAGGGCAAATGGCAAGGCAATCGCCACCGGAGAACTCGTAAAAATAGATAACCTTGTCGGTGTCAGAGTGCTTGATGCGGGAAATGAACCCATCAAGTGAAGGCTCACTCAGCGAATCTGAATCGTCTTTAACCATATCGGTTGCCGTTTATAATCCGGGGCCGGAGGTTTTTAAAAAATGCCTGATAGCATTAAAGAAATTCACGCCCCATCTTAAGAAAATCATCTTAGTCGATAACGCATCGTCCAACTCCGTGGAAATCGCGTCAATGCTTTACGAGGAATTTACCCCGGACACGGCCATGCATATTCGCCTTGATTCCTGCGCGGGTACAGGCAGCGCCCACAATGAGGCACTAAAATACGCGGATACGGAGTTCTTCGCCGTCATAAGTTCTGATATAGAGTTTCAGCAGGATTGGTCGACGCCGTCGATTGAGATTTTATTGAGCGCTCCGGACGCGGGGCAAGTGTCCCCTCATGGCGTGGGAAGTAACATGTTGAACTCTGACGCAATCAGCTACTTTGAGCATACGGACACCCCGGACTTTGCACCCATGTCGTGTTTTGTGATGAGGACGGACGTGGCGAAGAGATTCTCTCTCTTTGGAAATGTTTATAAGTTTGCCATCGCGTACGAGGACGCGGATTTGAGCCTGACACTGAGAAAAAACGGTTACAGCATCAGGGCCATCGATATAAAACTCACCAGGCACGGCGGAGCGCGATACCCTGAAGCAATCGACATCTGCGGCCACAACGCGATAAACGTCCGGTCGTTTAAGGCCAGGTGGAATTCATTCCTCACAGGCCGGAGCTTCGGCCCTGCTATCATAGTCAGGCGGACTGCCAACTGGGAGGATGTGTTTCTCACTCAACCTGTACTTAAGGCGCTGAAAGAAAAATATGAAGGGGCATCCATATCCCTGATGACAAAGACGCCCCATGCCCTCCTGCACAGCATATACGTGGACGAGTTCATATCCTGTGGCAGCCAGTGCCTGTGTGACATCTTCATTGACCTTGACTACGCGTATGAGACACGCCGCGGCGTCCACATAGTTGACGCCTACGCAGAGCGCGCCGGTGTTACGCTCAGGGCAAGACACGCAGAGGTATACGTCTCGGACGAGGATGTTGAATATGTACAGGACAATATCATGGATGACGGCCTGAAAGATTTTATAGCCATTGACCTCTCCGATGCCGAAGAGGGCAGGCAGTGGCCGGAGCATCACTACAGAGGGCTGGTCAGGGCACTAAGAGACAGAAAAGAGAAGGTCGTCGGAATAGGCAGCAGCACACGCCTTCACGTAGGGCTTGAGTATAACTTCGTAAACCTGCTCACCACGCCGCAAAGCGCGCTGGTAATAAGCCGCGCAAAGGTTTTCATAGGCCCGGAGGGGCTGCTTGCCCAGATGGCCCAGGCCGTCGGCACTCCGGGTATTGTGCTTTACGGCCCGTCAGACCCAGGCATTATAAGCGACCTCAACGACAGGCTTTATCCGGTTGTCTCTCCTGTGGTATGTGCCGGTTGCAGAGACGCTTATATTGGCGGCGCAAGCGTGCTGTGTGAGGGAAGGAATTTTGAGTGCATGGAGAGACTGGCGCCGGAGATGGTGATAGATGCCTATGGGCGTTTAACCGCTCCACCAACGCGCGCGATTCGCATAGGGATAAACAGAAACCGCCACAAACCGTCCCCCCGTTACGCACCGTCGCTAACCTATCTGAGGCTCTGACAGAGGCGCATGGACGACAGGAAGATAAGTGTCGGCGATGTCGTTGCGGAGCGCTACAAGGTACTGAATATCATTGGCGGGGAAGGGTTCTCCGGCGTGGGCGTAATATATATATGCCTGGATACGGCGGCAAACCGGTTGGTTGCCCTGAAGGCGTTACAGGAAAAACGTCTCCTTGACCACAAGTACCGCGAGAATTTTAAGATTGAGGCCCTGCGCTGGATTTCCCTGGGCAATCATCCCCACATAGTCACGGCACACCTGTTTTTCGAGTACGGCTACAGGCAATTTATCGAGTGCGAGTTCATAGCCCCGGACAAGTACGGGCGCAACACGCTGTATCAATTCATGAAGCCGCAAATGGAACTCAGGGATGTACTACGCTGGTCGCTTCAGTTTTGCTTTGGCATGGAGTATTCCGCGTCCAAAGGTATGCCGGTTCACGGAGACATTAAGCCCACAAACCTGATGATAACGCGAAAGGGCGCGTTAAAAATAGCGGATTTCGGGCCAGCTTTTACCCTTCCCTGGCTGGCCCCCGAGGGGTTTCATGGAAAGATAACCTTAATGTCCGACATATACGCCTTTGGTGTAGTTATGTACCAGATGGTTAACGCTGGAAAGCTGCCGTTTTATCCCGAAGATGAATCCAATGCCGACTGGAAGGCGATTCATCGTGAGCGGGAGGTACCGCCACTGGATTCGGAGCTGTTTCCAATAATAAGGAAATGTCTGGAGAAAAATCCCGAAGACAGATACGGGGATTTCAGCCTGTTGCGGGCCGGCCTTGAGGATTTGTTCAGGGAAGTTGCCGGTGATGAAGAGGCCGCGCCACTGCCGGACGGCAATACCTATGACGATGCCGGCCATGTCAACCGCGGCGTATCACTAAGCCTTGCCGGAGCGGCAGACTCGGCAATCAAGGAGTACGAAGAGGCGCTGTGGCTCAATCCCGACCGCCCGGAGTCCTATAACAATCTCGGCCTGATATATCTTAACAAGGGGGACTACGACCTTGCCATCGGGTATTTTAAGATGGCACTTGAGCTGAACGAGGACTTCGTAAACGCATACAACAACCTTGGGATAGCTTTTATGAAAAGTGGCAATTTGCTTGACGCGGCAGATATGTTATGCGATTCGGTAAGGCGTTTTCCCAGCGTGGTAGAGTTAAGGCATAACCTTGCCGATGTGTTGAAGTCTCTGGGATTTATAGACGACGCCATAATGGAACTAAGGGAGGCGCTCTGTATAAATCCCAACGTAGCGGAGATACATAACAGCCTGGGGTTGCTGCTTAAGGGACGAGGGCTTACAGAGGAGGCGGTCGCGGAGTATGAGGAGGCGGTGCGGCTGAATCCGAATTATCTGGAGGCCCGCATAAACCTGGGCAATTTATTGTATGCCCTCGGAAAGAAAGATGAGGCAGCCAACAGCTACCGCGAGGCCGTTCGCTGCGGGCCTACGGACTGGGCCGCACACTATCTCTGCGGCAAGACCCTGCTTGAGACAGGCTGCCATGAAGAGTCCCATGAGATTCTCCGTAAACTCCTCGCGCATACACCCGTTGAGATTCCCGACGCGATAGAAAAACTAAAGAAAATGATAGAAGAGGCAGCCAGCGCACTAAAAGATAAGAACAATGAATGACGCGCCGGGGAAATATTTCAGCTTGAAAAGTGCAGCCGAAGTATTGTAAATTATAACATGCGTAGCTGAGAAGGCACACGGGCTGCGGAGTATGTTGTCGATAAACCGGCGGACTAAGGTCTGAGCACCGCCATTAAACAAACACGGAGGCAACGACTATGTGTAAGATTGATAATAGCAGTCAGCCGGTTCAACAAAACCAGGTAAATCAGGCTCAACAGAATCATGATATAAATCTGTTACAAGGAGGCGACCAACCGCGTGTAAACCCTATCGTACAGGCGGAAATCCTCAATGCCAATGTAGATTTAAAGGCATTAAAGGGGCTTCACGAAGATATCCGCTCGCGTTTCGATTCTGACCAGGCAGACACTGCTATGGCTAAAGGGACTACGATGAGCCAGGAACTTAAAAATATGTTTGAGGCCTATTTTAAGGAAAAGGCGGAAAAACCCGAATTGGATTTCAAGAGCTTCGTCAAACAATACGCGCAGGGGCATAAAGACGCAATGTTTGCCTTGTTAAAGGACATGGACGCGGATGTTGCCATCGAATTAATAGGGACTACGATAAGCGATAACTATAAGAGCGCGCACATGGGCACATCAGGAACTAAAAAGAATAACGACCCTCTGCGCGACCAGATAGTCGACATGTATAAAGGCGAAGACGCGAATAACGCCGCAAAAGATATATATTTGTCGATGTTCGGGTCTGTCGTAGGAGATTCAGACCAATATTATACTGCCAAGTCTCAGGAATCATTAAATAAACATAACCAGAATATGCAGGATAACAGCAATTTGCTAAAACAGCAAAATGGCGTCAATACAAAAGCTATCAGAGAAAACATAGACTCCATGGCAAAGCAGATAAAGCGCGACCCCACACTGACCGCGGAGGACAGGAGCAAGGCGTTAAACTCCGTTGACGACTTAAGAAAAGACTGTCTCATAAAAGAGGTCTCGGATGTGTATGACAGGTTGAACAAGGAACCGTTAAAAAACATCTACGAAATCGGAGAGGTACTGAAAGAAACGGCAGGAAGGGTCTTTGATTTTGCCGATTCCAGAAGAGACATTGACCTTAAATCCTTATATTCTACACTTCACACCCTTGGAGTAATGGTTGTCCACAAGAAAGATGTCATATCACGCGACCACAATGAGCTAATCGATATAGAAACTACAGACAGTAAACTTTCCGGCCTGAAATTCAATGACCTGAACAAAAAGCTTGACGACCTGAACAAAATAAAAGATACCGCTAAGGCATCAGGGAACGCCGACTTAGAGAAACTCGTCAACGATAGCGTTAAAATCGCCGAAGACAAGATTCTCAAGGCCATGCTAGGTGTTGGCGACGGACTAACGCCAGAGTCACTCAACGCCCTGAGGCATATACGCAAAGAGAAATTTCTGAAGGAACCCCTGGTTGACAGACTAAAATTGGTTGCCGACAGGTGCGGCCCTCAGCACAAGCTTGAGACCCTGAACACTATGCTGCCAGGCGTTGCCAAAGGGCAGACCCACTATATTGATTCCCTGTTTAACTCCCAGCCCCAGTGGGATGAACTCTCTCTGGATATGAAGCAGGAACTGCCCTCAGGTAACAATAAGCTGACCAAGGAACAGAAGGAACTTGTAAAGGCTCAGCACCAATTGATGATCTGCAAGAGAGAGATCGCCCCGAAGATGGTAGCAAGGGCAAATATCACCATAAGAGACAACGCTGGAAATGAAAGAAATACGATAAAAAAAGGAGAGCAGCTCTTCAACAGCGTACAAAGTATAGTCTTTGACGCCAAGGCACTAGGCATTTTAAAGAAAGTCAACGCAAACGTCCCTGATATCGACCTCAGGCTGTACGAATTAGGCATTGCCGACTTTAAGAACTCCTCCCTTGTCAACAAGGATAATTTCATCAAATATGCCCTTGTGAACAATCTAACCCCTACGACAGAAAAAGAACTTGAAGCCAACCCGCAGCTTAAAGATGACGTGAACTTCTACGAGAGATTCGTAAATGAGGCTGTTAGCCACTACGGGGATGCGTTTGTGGATGAGTTGGAGAAAACCACCGGCATACAGATAAAACTCCCCGGTCGGGCACGAATTGTGGATCTGCTTCAGAAGGGGTTCTCAAGCATTACCTCCTATACTGAGACAACGGCCAGATTAGTGGACTTCGCAAAGCAAATTTCCACGAACCCCATGTCCCGGGCACAACTGGAAGGCACCCTTCAGACGCACAATATCACCCGCGCCACAAAACTGATGAACTACTTCAACGGGGTGCAAAACAAACAGGTATCCAAAGATGTGCCCTTTCAGCTAAAGATGGTTGAAAGCTCTATGAAAAGTGTTACTGACAGCATATCGCAAATCGATAGGTATACAGCCATAGTAAAGGCAAACACAGAGGAAATTGGTCATTTGCAGAAGGACATAGATGCTGCCAAAACTGCCCTGGCAAACACCGGCATACAGGTAAAAGATGGCAAGGACAACCCACCGGGAAAGGCAGTCAGCACTAAAATCATGCAGGCACTTAAACTTAACGGCGAAATAAATGAGTTAAAAGGACAATTGAGTTTGGCAAAAGACGAACTTGCTAAACTGAAACCAAATGCGCCACTGTCAGATAAGGATAAGATAGGTGGCAATATTGGGGCAATTAACAAGAAAATCGATAATATTCAGACGGATATCAATAGTAAAACAAGGCAATACGGGACAATCATCTCGGATTTGCGCAAGTTAAACCCTGCCACCATGCAGACCGAACTCTTTCGCACCTCTCACGACCTAACCCTGGACGAGCTGAAGGGACTGCAAGACAAGGCGCAAAATATCCTTGCAATAAGGGACAAAAGAGAGCTGATTGACGGCCAAACCAGGAAAAACAATGTCTTAACGGCTACGATAAAAGACCTTGAGGCAAATAAAAACAGCGTAATAAAGAAGGCCGTGGATGTGATACTGACTGCCTCCATACGAAAAGCCGTTTGTGAAAACTTTGTAATAAGCGGCCAGGACATAGCCCACTACAAACTGCAAGACCACAGAGACGAAATAATTGCAAGTCTTAAGGGCTTCAACATAGACGAGAAAACGTATAAGGCACAGATAGACAATGAGTTGAAGGATGGTTTTTCACCGGAAGTAATAGCGAAGTGGGAGAAAAATGTTGACCGCAAGGAATTTGACGCCATCAATGCCCAGGGTCTCAAAGACGCTGCGAACATAAATGCTAGCACCAATGACATAATGAAAAAGAACATGCGCACGGAGGTAGACGCGTATTTAGCCGACCTTACGAGCGGCAGTGAGATGAAGCATGTGTTTTTCAAAGGCGGCTTTATATCCCTGGGGACTGGTTTTAAGGCAGTGCCCGGCTTAAAGATGGAGTTATCGGCTGAACTGGCGAAAGATCGCGAACTTGGACTGTCAAAAACACCAGAAGGCAAGTACCAGGTGGAGTTCCTTGACGGCTGGGACGCCAAGGGCGGTATAGGCGCCAGCTTTAGCACCTTTTTTGGAATGGCCAAAGGAGAGCTTGAAGCGGGAGGGAAAAAACTAACAGGCGCAGCCCTTCAGTTTAAAGAGATAAAAGATTGCAGCGATTTCCTTGTCGAGATGTTTCATGGAAGCGCAAATGAAGAATCTTTGTTGAAGGCCGACCTGGTCATGCAGTCCAAATCCACGACAATATCCGGGAAGGCGCAGCTTTCGGCCAAACTGGGACTGGAGCCGCTAGGCTATGACAAGATAATGTCGTCTAACGAGAATATGAAGAGTTTCCATGACAATACAGGCCTTGAGGTATCAGTAAATGTGGCAAGCGGTGGTATTGCCCTCGAAGGTGAAAAGACATGGAAGGAAAGCCGCTCCTACAGGGGTCTCGTAAAAGAAAACGAAAAACACTATACCCTGACCGTCAGCGGCAGTGTCGGCTTAAATGCCAGAGCAGGCTATAATTTTAACATAGAATCCGACAAAACAAGTAAGTATCATATCCCGGATGGAAAAATCGGCGTTGAACAATCCGGTGGGAATGCCGGCACGAAAGGGGCAAAGGCCGTTAATGTAGAATTCGACGACGGCATCGCGTCGCTTGGGGTCAATTTAACGAAAACTGCCAGTAAAACCCTAATAGATGTCAAAGAGAAAAATGAACGCGTGTATGAGTTTGGCGCGTTAACCAGTGAGACATCAAAGACACATACGTTTCTCGCGTCAGGCAGCCCGTCAACAAAGCTTGCCGCGTTCCTGCCCGATACGCAATATAATGCTAAAAAAGCCGAGATAGACGATATGTTAAAGGGCGCGGACTCAAAAGACGAGATATCCGTCACATGGAGATTAAAGAAAGATGTCGCAATGCAGGTCAACGAACTTCGCTCAGAGGCCGCCGACCAGTTAACCATCGGCAACAAAGACAAGGCGCGGCAACTTGTGGAAAAGGCCGAGGGTCTTATTGAAACTAAAAGCAGCTACGATGTCTCCTCGTTGAAACTCATAAAATATAAAAAGGTCAGCCAGGAAACAAGGGTACAGCTACTAATTGTAGGGATGAAGAAAGGGGCTTCGACCGAGACCGAAAACGTAGTTAAAACCATTTCTTTTGGCAATCCCCCCGTACAGCAGCCACAGCCTCAGGCACAACAAAATGTGCAACAGCCGCAGGTGCAGCCACAACATGTACCACAGCAGCCTCAGCAACACCAGCAACCACCACAGCAATCTAACGTGCAGCAGCCCCAGGGACAAGCCCAACCTGATATCAATTTACAATCACAACCCCAACCTGACATCAACGCCATAAACGCTCAACAACTGCATGGCGCAGAAGTAGTGGCACACGGTGTCCAGGACGCGAATATTCTGAATAACATCCTGCCTCCGGATATAAAGGTAACCGACATCCATCAGCAGAGCAGTTCTAACGAATGCTTCTTTGTCGGAACGCTTCTTGGCGCCATTAATACCACATGGGGTAAGGCAACGCTTATGGGTATGTTTAAAGAACAAGACAATAACGTACAAATACAAATCCAGGGGAAAGACACTATAACACTAACCCCGGAAGACCGTGCCAATGAACACAACTCCGGGGGCAGCCAGACCAATGCCCCGTGGGTTAAGACCCTGGAACAGGCATATTTTAAGGAAACCGGACATAGCCTCCTGCAGATGGGGGAAATTATCGCCGCCCCGAGATTTTTCAACTGGAATGTTGACCATTGGCCGCCTCAGGATATGAACTTCAACGACAAGCAACAAGTTAAGGAAAGCGTAAGGACATGGATAACCGAAGCGAAAAATGGTGATTTTGGCGTAACATATTTAAGACACGGACACGTTGTAGCCATAAAAGGAATTGAGAGTGACAATGTCATATGTATAAACTCACTTCGACAACATGAAGAGCCTGATGAAAGAGTGTCCCTTGACGATGTTGTTAACGCACTCACTCAAAATAAAGCAAACTTCGCTAAGTTTAAACCCGCATAGGCGGAGGGAGATACCTGGAATACCGCCAGACCATATCGCGGCTATTACAGTTTAGAGGTTTCCGTGAATAATATCTTCCAATAATTTCCGTGAGACCATCTCCAGATTCAACACATAATCAATGTGACTAAATGTCTCTTGCAATGGCAGCTTTGTCGAGTGCCATCCCATGCCGTCAGTAATCCATATGAAACCGTGTCCGGCCTTTTCCCATAAATCATGTACCGCTTTATATTCACCAGCTGTAGATTTTAACTTTGAACCTCCGACGTTATAAAAATTTGTCTCAATCAGATATAGCTTCCTTTTGTTAAATAAGGCAAAGTCGATTCTTCTCGATGATTTATCGACAGCCATGTTTATATTCCATTTCACTTTGACATTTGATGCCGTTGCCTGCTTTATGTATTCATAGTTATTTCTTTTACATATGTCACGAATAAAATATTCAACGATTGCCTCCATCTCTGTGCCTCCGCGGTTTTTCCTTCCATTGGAGTCCAATCCTACCTCAACACCGATAACATAATCGACAAGGTTATTTATCTTCTTATCTCTTAAAAAATCAAGAAGCCCCACCATCTTGGTAAACTCGACAATATCAGCGATTTCGGCGTCGGTTAATTTTTCTTTCGGAACGAACGAACAGAACTTTGCGTTAAAACTTTCGAGGTTATATTGGTCTAAGATTTTGAAATCGCTTTGGCGTTCAGCGATTAGAATGGGAATTACAGACGCAATAGACGGCTGGATTTTTAGCAGGTCCGAAAGTCTCTTTTCTATATCCTCCTTTCCTATTAAATAATTCATTGTGTTTAGCGAAATCTCTATATCCTTTATATCTTTATACACCTTATTCCAATTCACGAAGTAATCCCACCCGTGAATCGTATCCTTGAGTGTGTCAATTAAATAAGTAAACACGTCATCGGAATCGTTGCAGTTAATTCTGTCCTGAAATATATCCGAGTATTTCACAGTATAATCATACCTGCTTAGTCTGCTTTCTTATATATCAAAATGTATTTGTGGGTTATATCGAGACTGCCATTATCGTTAGCCCTGTCACCGTTTTCAACTGAAACAACTACTATTTCTTTTATATTAAATTCTTTGTCGGCCCTTAGCAGCCTTTCTATATTTACTGTTACTGGAGTAATAAGTCCATCTTCACGGCGAATATCCTCACAAACGATTGCAAGGATTCCACCAGGGGATAAGGCCTTTTTTGCGTAGTGTATCAGAGGGCTTATATTATTCCCCGATAAATCGATTACTAAGTCTGTATTTTGTACGCCTTCCGCATTATGATTAAACAAAACATACTTGTTAACGGAGGAGTATCTTTTTATCAGATTATACAGGGTCTTATTCAACCAGTCTTTTTCGTCAAATATCCACACGGTCGTGGACTCCAGACGATTTGTTTCATCTATGATATTTTTGCTTGGCTTTACTGATAGCTCCGAATTTATGATTTTATCCGTGATACGTTTGGCCTCTTTCTTTTTAAATACGGCAAGGTATTCATGGGCAAGTAAAAGAAAATTGTATTTAATACTGTTCGTATACCAAAATCCTGTAGTTTTGCAATTATGCTGTCTTTTTATTATCAGTTCTTCAAGCTCGAATCCTGAGTTTAGAAACCTTTCAATAGTCTGGAAACCCAGTGGTATGACGTTTTTATTTTTACGCATATCCCCTATCAGGATTACACAGCGGCAGTCAGGCTTTAATACACGATAGCTTTCCCTTGCAGTTTTCTCTATTTCAACAAGAAAATTCTCGACGCCGAAATTCGACAAATCCCCCTCATTATTATGCGTATATTGAACTATATCGGCATACGGGGGATGGGCACAAATTAGATCTATGGAGTTATTTTCTATATTATTGAGGTCCCTTGCGTCACCGGCCAGGAATTTAGCGCTCGTGCCGAAGGTGAGA
>PEAC01000051.1 GCA_002753305.1 Nitrospirae bacterium MYbin6 | reverse complement strand
AGTCCAATTCATGTACGGCTTGCAACACGAACACGGGGGCATGTATTTGTAGTAATGCTGGCCTATCGAATTATTCAGGAACTTGCCATAAGATGGCAGTTGCTGGATATTACGGTGGAGGAAGGAATAAAAGAGCTTTGCACCTTATGCGTCGAGGAAGTGTCGTTTAGTGGCGTAGCCACGGCATTCAATCAGATACCTCATCCCCGTGAATCAGTTGAGAGACTGATAGAAGCCGCTCGCGTCAAATTGCCGGAGGTGTTACCAAGTTGAGACATCATTGCAACCACTAAGAGAAAACTGCCATCCCTCCGTATTATGAAGCAATATCATATACTTATAGCATTTTATCGCGCTTTTTCGCCAGGAACATCCGTTATGGGGCGTGCATCTGGTTCTTGCCTGTAGTATCTGTAAAATTCGATTGGCCCATTTTTCCTTGTGAACGAATCCTTTCAAACCCAGCTCTGCCGCGTGCGTCACATGCCTCTTCGACGCCTAAATTCAGGCAATCGGCTAAAAATCCAAAGGCATCGAAGAATCTGCAGGCATACTGCTATATACAATAGGGGCAATTAATGAATCAGCATCTTAAGGGCTTCGGCTATATCCGTAACCGGGGCCTGGCAGGCACTGTTTGTACAAATATAGATGGCAGGTTTGCCGTCAATTTCTTTCATATCGCCAGTGTAAGAAATACAACTGCCAGTGCCCCGGCGCTTTAGAACAAAGACCGTATTGGGCAGGTACTGTTGTCCCATAGCCATAAGAACGCCGAGGGCTTGACTTTCCTCACCGGCAACTACGGCTTCGCTTTTTTTGCCACGGGCAAGGCCTGTGGCTAATGCAAAAAATGGATATGCCCTTGGGTTGCTTATGGCCTGAGAGTATGATGCTTCAATTAGTTCGTGTGATTTTTCATTGAGTATGTGGTCTCCAAGAATTTGGGCAAGCCTTGTAGTATTATAAAGGGCGATGGAGTTGCCTGAGGGTGCAGCGCCGTCGTAGAACTCATTCTGGCGCACTATGAGAGGCTCCGCACACTTGTCCGTAAAGAAAAGGCCGCCGGATTCATTATCCCGGAAGTTTTCGAGCAGGTAGTCCGTGTACTTTTTTGCCGATAAAAGATAGTTCTCATCAAAGGTGGCCTCATAGAGTTCGATAAGCGCCCATATGATCGAGGCGTAGTCGTTGATTGTGCCAGTGAAGGCACTTTGGCCGTCTCTGTAGCGGTGCAAGAGGCTGCCCTTGTCTGTTACCAGAGTCTTTTCTATAAAGGAGACCGCGCCCTTAGCGGCTGAAATCAGTGTGTTATCGTTAAATGCCCTGCCGGCTATGGCCAGGGCTGCCGCCATGAGGCCGTTCAGGTCTGTGAGGATTTTATCGTCCTTATGGGGGCGCACTCTCTTTTGCCGCTCATGGTAGAGTTTCCTGACAGCCTCGTTGAGATGTGCGCGTTCGTTTGGGGCAAGGCCGTCTTGCGTCTTAGCCATGTGCAGGATGTTATTGTCTTTGACGTCGAATATGTTAGTAAAGATAACTGCCTCTTCGAGGCTGAGGGCCGCCCTGATTTCCTCTGATGTCCAATAGTAAAACTTCCCTTCGACGCCCTCGGTCTCGGCGTCCTCGGCACTGTAGAAGGCCCCTTCGGGGCTGCGCATATCCCTGAGGACATACGTAATAATCTCTGTAGCTGTTTGTTTATAGAACTCATCGCCCGTAATCATGAATGCCTCCGTATAGGCAATCAGCAGGAGCGCCTGGTCATAGAGCATTTTCTCAAAGTGTGGCACATGCCACGAGGCATCGGTGCTGTAGCGGTGAAAGCCGTAGCCGAGGTGGTCATATATCCCGCCCATGCGCATTGCGTAGAGGGTTTTCTCCGCCATATCAAGGGCGGTTTTATCTGTAGTATAAAAGTAGTATCTCAGGAGAAACATGATATTGTGTGGCGTTGGAAATTTCGGGGCACTGCCAAATCCGCCGTTTGTGCTGTCGAAGGATGCCTTCATTGCCTGGCAGGTTTTATCCATGATGCCGGTGCCTGCACGCGCAGTGGTGTTCTTAGTTTGGGTAATTTTGTCAATTTTTAAATTTTCTGTGAGTTGTTCTGCTATATGAATAAGTTTATGCCGCTCGTTTTGCCACATGTTTTGGATTTGGGGAATAAGGTTAAGCATCCCATACATAGTGCCTCTTCTGTGTTTAGGGATATATGTGGCCGCGAAAAACGGTTTTCCATCGGGAAGCATAATAATTGTAAGCGGCCAGCCGCCGCTTCCCGTAATCGCCATGCAGGCAGCCATGTAGGCATTGTCTATGTCGGGACGCTCCTCTCTGTCAACTTTAACAGAGATAAAGGCATTGTTCATAAGTGATGCCACTTCTGTGTCCTCGAATGACTCACGTTTCATCACATGGCACCAGTGGCAGGTCGAGTAGCCTATTGAAAGGAATATGGGTTTGTCCTGAGCGCGCGCCGCACTGAATGCCTCATCCGTCCATGCGTACCAGTTGACCGGGTTTTCGGCGTGCTGAAGCAGGTACGGGCTTTTTTCTTCTTTTAACATGTTTTTCGCCATTCTCACTTACTTAAAGGACGTAGTACCTGATCCAGATATACACGGTAGAAAGCAGCGATGACGTTTGCCGAGGCCCCGATGGAAGTACCGTTGCCGCCAAGGCAGGCCCCAAGGGCAAGCGGCCACCATATCGGCCCAAAAATCAAAGTGCTTACCGATGCCTGTGCTGTCTCATGCATGTCAAGTCCCCCTTATTGTTAATCCTAACATTTTCTCCGTGCGGTTGACAAATAACGCTGTACTTGACACATAAAACCCCCATGAGATAGTATACTTAAGGGGGCACGGTTTTACTATGAAAGATGACAATCCATCAGATACAAACCTGAACGGCCTTATCGCCAGAATCAAGGTTGAGGCCGTAGATAAGGTCTCACGCGAATCGGAGGAGATCTTAAGGCAGGCTTCGGAGAAGGCCGCAGAAATCGTATCGTCAGCTCATAAAGAGGCCGGTTCTATCGTTGCAAATGCGCATGCGGTGGTAAAAAACATGGAAGAGACATCCCTTAATTCCATTGAACTGGCCGCCAGAGACATTATCATATCCGTTCGGGCATCACTTGCCGGGCTGTTCGATTTGCTCCTTACCAATGAAACACGGCAGGTGCTCTCCGGTAAAACACTCGAGACCCTGTTGTTCAGATTCATTGAGGTACTGGCCCAGGGCAAGGACTCAGATACCACGATAGAAGTCCTTATGAGTGAAGAAGATACGGAGACCCTGATGGCCGGTTTATTGAGTTCGTTAAAGGAAAAAATCAAAACAGGGATTACGCTAAAGGCACACCCGCGCATCGGGGCAGGGTTTAAAATAGGTATTAAAGGAGAGAATTATTACTATGACCTCACCGATGAGGCCATTGCCGAAATCATGTCCGAACGCCTTGGCCCGAAACTTTCGTCCACCTTTGACTCCTTGCTGAAAAATAAATCATGAATAAAAACTACTATTATGTCGTATCGACCCTTCCCGTGCTCAGGCTTGGGAAAAAAGCACCACTTGAGAAAGACGATTTCATGAAGCTATGTTCCCTGCATTTAGCAAAAGACGACCTCGACATACTTCACACCGCCGCACTCCACGGAGTTGCCGCAAATGCCGGAGGCCCCGGCGTGTTAAACGAATGGTACCGCTGGAACGAAAAACTGTCTCAGACGCTTGCTTCTTTACGGAAAGAAAGGATTTCACTAAAAAGGGCGGTTAGCGGAGATTACGCCAGAGAACCTGCCTACTCACCCATAGCGCATATCGCCGGGAGTGCTTTCAGAGAGGCGTCACCTCTTATGGCCGACGAAATCCTCACAAAAGCTCGATGGGACTTTCTCACCCATCTGGAGTTCGGGCACTATTTCGACATAGAAAGGCTGCTTATATATCTGCTTAAGCTCCTCATACTTCAAAGGAATGCCTCGTTCAACAAGGACAGGGGAGAAACCCTCGTAATGCACATAATAGATATACAGTGTGCCGGTTTATCTATAAACCCTGCTAAATAATATGATTAAAACTGCGGGCATAGTGTCAGGCATAAACGGGAGCATGATAACCGTTGAATTTAGCGGCAGCGTAAGGCAAAACGAAGTTGCGTACGTGCTCCACGAAGATATGCGCCTTAAGGCCGAAGTCGTCCGGATAAAGGGACGCAGGGCAGACCTGCAGGTATTTGAGTCCACGCGGGGCCTTAAGTCGGGCGCGGAGGTGGAGTTCAGCGGTGGGCTTCTCTCTGTGGAACTAGGGCCGGGCCTTTTGGGGCAGCTTTTCGACGGACTTCAAAATCCGCTGGACAGGCTGGCGGCACGGCATGGATTCTTTTTGAAAAGGGGTGAGTATATCACGCCGCTTCAGGAGGACAAGACATGGAGCTTCGTACCAACTGCAAAGGCTGGAGACCGTGTCTCCGGCGGGGACACCATAGGCACAGTCATCGAGGGCAGATTCATACACAAAATCGTCGTGCCTTTTTATCTGACGCTCCTCCATGACGTTATCCATGTCATAGAACCGGGAGATTATACGATTAAGGAAAAAGTTGCCCTGCTTAAGGACAACTCAGGACAGCCCATTCCGGTTACAATGTCTTTTATGTGGCCCGTAAAAAGGCCGGTTACACTCTACGAGGAAAGGCTACCGCCGGTCGAGCAACTGGTTACGAGAATCAGAATTATCGACACCCTGTTTCCGGTCTCAAAAGGCGGCACGTACTGCGTACCTGGCCCATTTGGAGCCGGCAAGACGGTATTACAGCAACTAACCGCCAAAAGCGCCGAGGTGGACATAGTAATTGTAGCCGCATGTGGTGAGCGGGCCGGTGAGGTAGTGGAGACTATTCGTGAATTCCCTATGATTATCGATCCCTCAACGGCGGAGCCGCTTATAAACAGGACTATTATCGTTTGCAACACCAGCTCAATGCCAGTGGCGGCGCGTGAATCTTCGGTTTATACGGCGATAACTATGGCCGAGTATTATAGGCACATGGGACTGCATGTCCTGTTGCTTGCGGATTCCACATCAAGATGGGCGCAGGCGATGCGGGAACGCTCGGGGAGGCTTGAGGAAATCCCCGGTGAGGAGGCCTTCCCTGCATACCTTCAGAGCGTTATAGCGGATTTCTATGAGCGTTCGGGGCTGGTAAGGCTTAAGGACGGAGGAAAGGGGTCTGTGACTATCGGAGGAGCGGTAAGCCCCGCGGGCGGCAATTTCGAGGAACCCGTCACACAGGCTACCTTGAAAACCGTAGGGGCCTTTCACGCCCTCTCCCGCGAACGCTCGGACGCGAGGCGTTACCCCGCCATCGACCCGCTTGAGAGCTGGTCAAAATACAAGGGCGCCATAAGCCCCGCTCAAAGGTCTCAACTGTTCAAACTCCTCAAGAGGGCTGACGAGATCGGCCAGATGATGAAGGTAGTCGGCGAGGAGGGCACATCGCTTGATGATTTCATGCTTTATCTGAAGGCCGAGCTGTTCGATGAGGTGTATCTTCAGCAAAACGCTTACGACGAAGTCGACGGGGCTACTTCCATAGGAAGGCAAGCACATGTGTTTTCAATTATTTTCGACATCCTCAACACCCATATGGAGTTTAAGGGCAAGGATGAGGCACGAAGGTTTTTTAACGAGATGAGGCAGCACTTCCTGGACTACAACACCATACCGGAAGGCGCTGTTGCGTTTGACGAAAAGGAAGAGAACATCATGACCCTTCTCCTTGAGCATGTACCTGTCTCTGACAGGAGCTGTGTGCGCACCCTTTCTGAGGCACTCGTTGAATCAGACCTCGATTCCTTTTTCAGGCGCTCGAAAATGGCCGGCGGCATTGATAAAAAAGACCTTTCTATTGTCATAAAAGATGGGAAATCCGATGAAAAAAATATATAATCGAATACTTCAAATCTCCGGCAACATCATTGCCGTCCGTGCTTCAGGCATAAAATACGGAGAACTCGCCATAGTTAAAACCAGCCAGGGGAAGACCTTTGCCGAGGTTATCAGAATAAACGCCTCAGATGAGATATTCCTGCAGGTCTTTGCAGGTGGCAGCGGCATTTCTACCGGTGATGAGGTATATTTTCTCGGACGCCACATGGGAATCCCATTTTCGGAAAACCTGCTTGGCAGGATATTCACAGCTACAGGCGAACCACGGGACGGCGGCCCCCATCTCACCGAAGCCCTTACGGAGATCTCCGGCCCTGCCGTAAATCCGGCTAAGCGCATCGTTCCCACAAACATGATTCACACGGGAATACCCATGATAGACATATTTAATTCACTTGTAGAATCGCAAAAGATCTCCATTTTCACCACGTCCGGCGAACCCTATAACGAGCTTGTGGTGCGCATAGCACTTCAGGCAAAGGTGGACGCCATAGTGGTAGGCGGCATGGGTATCAGGTATGACGATTATTTGTTTATTAAGGATTCCATAGAAAAAGGAGGGGCTTTTGGCCGGTGTGTCCTGTTTATCCACACCGCGTCTGACCCGGTTGTGGAGTGCCTTATCGCTGCCGACATTTCCCTTGCCGTAGCCGAAAGGTTTGCCCTTGAAGGGAAAAAAGTCCTCGTTCTTTTGACGGATATGACAAATTTCTGTGACGCGTTAAAAGAGATCGCCGTTGTCATGGAACAAATTCCCTCAAACAGGGGCTACCCCGGCGACCTCTATAGCCAGTTGGCCGTAAGATACGAAAAGGCCGTTTCCTTCGAGGGGGCAGGCTCAATAACTATCCTGTCCGTGACTACAATGCCTGGCAATGACGTAACACACCCCGTCCCCGACAACACGGGCTACATTACTGAGGGCCAGTACTATCTGAATAACGGCAGAATCGAACCCTTCGGCTCCCTAAGCAGGCTAAAACAGCTTGTCAACAAGGATACACGCGCAGACCACCGCCCTCTGATGACTTCAATGATACAGCTTTATGCCTTTTACCGGGAGACCATGGAAAAGCGCGCCATGGGTTTCAGGATGTCCCAATGGGACGAAAAACTCTTAAAATACGGGAACCTGTTCGAGGCCGGGATCATGGACCTGTCGGTAAACATTGCCCTTTACGAGGCCCTCGATATGGGCTGGAGAATCCTTGCCGAATGTTTCACCCCTGAGGAGACCGGCTTAAGGAGCGAACTCATTAAGACATACTGGCCGGATATATGCAAAGCCTGACAAAAAACGAACTCAAAAAACAAAAAGACAATCTGAAGCGCTACAACCGCTACCTGCCAACGCTTTACATAAAAAAACACCAGCTACAAAAAGAAATCGAGAGGATAAACCGTTCAATTAATGCCCTAAGCGATGCGGTGGAGAAAGAACTGCTCGACATGGCGCCATGGATAGAACTCCTGGGTGAGGACATAGGACTTCAGGGGCTTATCTCTATAAAAGAGATTCGCATTGCGCATGACAACATAGCCGGCGTAGATATTCCGGTCTTTAGCGAGGCAATGCTTGATATAAAAGACTATCCTCTGGATAAAACATATCCCCTGTGGGTTGACAGCGCACTTGATGCAATTGCCCGGATGCTGGCACTGAGGGCGGAGATTTATGTCTTGGAAGAACAGAAAAGATGTCTATCCGAGGAGCTCCGGGCCACTTCACAGCGTGTAAACCTCTTTGAAAAGGTCAAAATCCCCGAGTCTTTAAAGAAAATAAAGACTATTACCATCTATCTTGGCGACCAGCAGACTGCCGCCGTAGGCTGGGCAATAATGGCAAAGAAGCGGCTTCAGGGGGTGCGGCAATGATAGTACCGATGAAAAAAATCACCATTATTGCCGGGACATCGCAGCTTGACAGCCTTCTTGCCACACTGAGAGAAACCGGAGTCCTTCACATCATAAACATAACCACTAAAGACAACGAATTAACAGGAAATCTGAGGGAGAACATCCTGGCCATGAAAAAGGCCCTTTCCATCATAACCCAAAGAGACCTCTTGCCAGAGGATCCGATTGCCAGTGTTTGTGAGGACGCACTGAGTGTTTCCCGGAGAATCATCTCCGGGGTTGACCATTTAAAACAGATGAAAATAGTTGCCGCACAAATGGAAAACGAGTACGAAAGGTTTTCGGTATGGGGGGATTTTGACAACCGTGCCATAGAAGAATTGCAAAAAAGCGGACTGTACGTAACCCTGTTTAAATGCACTCAGAGAGAGTACGATGAAAAGACCCGTGGGCTATGCACATACGTAATCCGCAAAATAAAGAATTTCGTTTACTTCGCAGCCGTCTCAACTGAAAAAGACCTTCGGCTGCCATTTGAGGCCATACAACCCGCCGGACACAATCCCGGAGATATATTAATGGAACTGAATGAGACAAAAAGGCAAATAAATGAACTGGAAAAAGGCATCTCAATACTATCTCAAAAAAGAGGCATTATAGAGAAAACCCTGCTTGAGTATGAAGACGCCTTAAACTATGAATTGGCTAAGGAAGGGGTCGCAAACGAAGGGGTTATTTCTTATCTGAGTGGTTTTTGCCCCTCCTCTGATGTGGAAAAACTCAGAAACGCCGTAAAAAAAAACCACTGGGCTATCATAGAAGAAGACCCGAAAGAGGATGACCCCGTTCCAACCATTCAACAAAACACGGTGCCGGCCTCCTATGCCGGTCCGCTTATGAGATTCATAGGCGTGGCCCCGGGTTATCGGGAGTTTGACACAAACTGGATATTCCTCATTTTTTTCAGTATCTTCTTTGCCATGATTATGGGGGATGCCGGATATGGGCTGATAATGCTTATGGGGGTTTATCTTCTGAAAAAGCTGGCGAAAAAAAATATCCCCGCGGAGACGGCCTCACTGTTTTATGTCTTGTCCATAAGCACAGCCGTCTGGGGCGCTATAACAGGGTCATGGTTTAGTGTAGAGCGGTTTAACTCACTGCCGGTAATAAGGGCTCTTATTGTGCCATTGTTAGACAGTTTTTCAAAGTCCGGCGAGATATCCGTAATAAGGCTTTGTTTTATCCTGGGAGGGATACACCTTACAGCGGCACATCTGTGGAAGGCGGCAAGGGCATATCCGCGGCTGTCTGCGCTTGCTGAAATCGGTTTTACCATTCTTATCTGGAGCCTGTACCACATTATAACTTATCTTTTATTAAATGAGCCGTTGAGTTCAATAATACCGGCCTTGATTATTTCCGCTGTTACCCTTATAATAGTTTTTGGAGAACAAATGGACGACGGTTTAGGCAGAGGGGTGCTGAGGGGGATAAAAAATCTTCCCCAAAATATCCTTGCTGGAATTGGGAGTTTTTCGGACCTGATGTCATATATAAGATTATTTGCGGTTGGGAGCGCCTCACGGCAACTGGCGCTGGCCTTTAACGACCTTGGCGGTACCGGCAACGCAATATCAGGCACTTTAATCCTGGTTGCGGGGCATACAGTAAACATAGTTCTTGGCGCGATGTCCGTGCTGGTTCACGGCGTGAGGCTGAATCTCCTTGAGTTCTCAGGACACCTTGGCATTCAGTGGTCAGGGATAGCGTATAACCCTTTTAAAAGGATCTCTGTGGAGGAAGCCGATGAGCGCGGTTGAAAGTCTTGGTGAAATAGGGCAGGTGCTGGCCTTATCGATATCGGCGCTGGGGTCTGCATACGGTGCAAGCGCCGCAGGGATGTCGGCCTTAGGGGCGTGGAAGAAGTGTTTTCTTAGTAACAAACCTGCCCCCTTTATTTTGGTTGCCTTTGCGGGTGCGCCGCTTTCACAGACCATATACGGGATGATACTTATGAACGCCCTCGCCGGAGCCTCTGCCAGGATATCGCCTGTTAAGGGTTTTTTTATCGGACTTCTTGGCGGTACGGCCATAGGGATCTCGGCGTGGCTTCAGGGAAAGGCCGGAGCTCTGGCCTGCGACTGCCTGGCCGATACGGAAAAGGGGTTTGGCAACTACATCATGATACTTGGAATCCTTGAGACTGTAGCCCTTTTCGTTATGGTTTTTCTGATGACCATTGTCAAGTAATACGTGCTTCGGTTATTCATCGCATTTTACGATTTTCTTCCCGGTTATTTTTGAGTTATAGAGGGCGCGCTGGGCGTTATTGAGCAGCTGCTCCAGCGACTCATCCGGATGCAGCGCCGCCGCACCCATTGACAGTGACGTACACAGATTATGAGGGGTGAATTTCTTATCCCTGACATGTTCAACGAAGCGGTTAAGGACGATTTCAGCATTTTGCAGCGCCGTGTTCGGCATATATAAGATGAACTCATCCGTTCCGTAATGCCCAAGCACGTCAATGCCTCTGATACAGGTATACAGCTCTTCTGCCAGTTCTTTATACAGGTTATGGGCAGTATCCAGGCCATAGACATTCATTACATGTTTAAAATTATCCATGTCCATTATGGCAACTGTCATCGGTATCTTCATTCTTTTACACTTATTGAATTCTTCTTTAATTTTCTGGTGAAAGTAGTGGTAATATAATAAGCCGGTTTGCGGGTCAACACTGCGGGTTTCTTTTATCAAGTCAAGCAGCATTTCTTTTCGTATCGCCTCGGAACACAACTTTGCTATCGCGGTTAAGAATTTTCTGAGCTGCTCCGTAATTTCCACTTGTTTGGCAAAATATAAGGCCAGGTATCCAAGGGGGCGGCCTTCAATGATTATTCTCGATATTACCGCTGTCTCATAGTCGTGCTCGAGGAATAGGTCTTTGTAATCATCTTCGGTTTTCCCTTTATGCACTACGGCAAAATCATCCTGGTAAAACACCCGCCCTACAATGTTAGTGCCGATTCCGCGCTTGTAAGAGCGTGTAAATTGCTCTGACACGTTATACCTGTTTTTTATTTCGAGGTAGTCATTTTTTAAGTTTTTCTCGACGAGTACTGCCGATGTTATCTCTATTGAGTCCTTTAACTCAAAAATTATCTGATGGATTGTATGAGCCGCGTTCTCCTGAGTGTTTAATTCATTGATGGCGAAACATAAGCAATTGAGCATTTTCTCCGTCATATCCTGCCTCCATCCTCGTGTTTTTAATTATTGACAATAACATGCCGATAGTGCGAAAATCAATAGCCGATAGCCTCGCTATCCGGCGTAGTCCTTATGAGCTTGTATAAATAAACTCAGCAGGAGTATATAACTATGAGAAAATTTGTGAATATGTCGATTATAGCGGCGGCGGTTGCCGGCCTGTTGTCCTGTTCAGACAAACCAGGCCCCGCCCCTGAGGTTAGTCTTAATCCCGATGTCCTGGCTCAGAAAAAGAAAGACGAAGTCCGCGTTGAAAAGTCGGCCGCTAAACCGGATGACCACAAACACAACGGCGGCGAAGGCAGCGCGCCACACTCTGCCCCTTCAGAAGGACACGGAGGCGGCGAAAAACATCAAATTGAGATCGTCGTCCCCGATAATGTCAAGGGCAAGTGGGAATCCGTAAAACTCTCCATCGTCGATAAAAAGACAAATAAGACTCAAGCCGTAAACGTCAAACTTGGCTCGGAGTACAAGATTCCCGACTCATCGATTACTATAAAGGCCGGAGCATTCCTCCCGGATTTCAGGATGGACTCACTCACGATAACCTCAGTCTCCGCCGAGTTGAATAATCCGGCCGTCAATGTTACAATAACAGAATCGGGCAAGGAATTGTTTAAGGGCTGGCTCTACTCAAAGTATCCCGATGTCCACCCCTTTGAGCACGACAGGTACGCCATTACTCTGGCCGAGGCGATAAGGAAGAAATGATATGGCATATGTTATAGCATTCTCTGGAAAAGGCGGAACAGGCAAGACCACACTTGCCGGACTGGCCATTCGCTACATAATCGAGAGAACCGGCAAGCTCGTCCTTGCCGTCGATGCCGACAGCAACTCCTGTCTCAATCTGGCCGTAGGTGTTGACCTTCATGCCACAATAGGCAGTATCCGGGAGACCGCGCTTGAGACTATTCGCTCTGGAAGCCGTCCCGGCGGTCTCTCTACCGAGGAGATATTTGATTATCAAATAAAGCAGACGCTGGTCGAGGCCAAGGGTTTTGATCTTCTTGCCATGGGACGCCCCGAGGGGCAGGGCTGTTACTGTGCCGCTAACAATATTATCAGAAAATATACGGACAAGCTGGCCGACGATTACTCATATGTCGTAATCGACAACGAAGCCGGCATGGAACATCTCAGCAGGAGGACCAGCAGCGGCGTTGACATCATGTTTACCGTGAGCGACTCAACTGTAAAAGGCATTAAAACGGCAAAAAGAATAGATGATCTCATTAAAGAGCTGGCACTGCAAACCGGCAAACGTTTCCTTATTATTAACAGGGCCAAAGGGGCCGAATCCCAAAAACTAAAGGACTATGCCGCGTCTCTTGGCCTTACAGTGGCCGGTGTGATACCGGATGACGAGGCGGTCTTCAATACTGACCTCAACGGCCGGCCGGTTGTTGAGATTCCACAGGATGCGCCGTCGGTGAAGGCGTTTTACGCAATTTTAGATAAAGAATTAAAGGCATGAGGGCGCTGCCCTCAAACTCCCGCAAGGGGGCCAGCCCCTTCTCTATAGAGGCTTGCCTCCTTGACCTCATCTTTTAGAATTTAACATACTACGGATTATTGGTGCATCAGGATTTATTTTCAGGCTTTCTTTAAAGCTTACAGCAGCCTCAGCCTCCCTCCCCATTTCTTTTAGTGTCAGCCCCTTATGGAAGTATAGCTCCCATGAGGATGGGTTGGCCTTTATTCCAGTTGAGAAGCACGCCAGCGCCGCTTCGTATTTTTTCTGAGCGCCGAGCACCAGCCCCAGGTAGTTATAAAGGTCGGCGTCGCCGGGGGCAATCTGCAGCGCCTTTAAAAGATATTGGACGGCCTTGTTGTAGTTTTTCTCTTTCATTAATTCAATGCCGCGCGCTTTGAACAGGGACGGCTCGCCGGTGTTATTATTTGCCCGCGGCACTGCCTTCAGGAAATATTTCTCTGCCTCTTCTTTAAGTCCCTTCGTGCTCAGGGCCTCCCACATGTTGAAATTCAGGAGGATGTTGTCCGGTGCTGCTTCGAGGCCTTTGGAAAATTCCCTGATTGCGTCATCCACCCGGCCTTCCTTTATAAGGTACAATCCATATTCGTTGTAGGCCACGTAGTTGCCTTTAGTAACGTTGGCTGCGTGTTTGAAGAGCGTACCTGAGTTTTTCCATATCTCTGCCTGCCGCCAGGTCAGTGCCGCAAGTGTGATGATTATTGCCACGAAAACGGCCCCGGTTATCTTTTGCAGCCTTGGGTGGCCCGTTATCAGCCAGCCAACTGCCCAGCATATCATAATATAGACACCTATTGACGGCACATAGGCATAGCGGTCTGCCATTGCGGCCCCGCCCACCTGCACCACCTGAATCACCGGCACAAGTGTCAACAGGTACCATAGCCATCCTGTAAGTATATACGGCGTCCGCTTTCTTAATAGAAATGCTGACAAGGTAAGCAATATAAGCGCCGCACCTTTTATGGCCGCCTCTTTTTCTGAGAACACCTCCGCGTGCGGATAGAACACGGCAAAGTTTATCGGATGTATTATTTTCTCCAAATAGCCCCAGTATGACATTATGGCGTTTAAGAGCCGGCTGCTTATTGGAAGCGTATCAAGCGGTACAATTGCCCCTTCCTTTTGTTGTACCAGTATGGTGACTATCCCACTGGCAAGTGATAATACAAAAAACGGGATTTTCTCCATTATGATCTCACGGGCCCTTCGCTCTTTGGATTGAAACCGTCCAAGCGGCCAGTAATCAAGAAGCAGGAGCGTAATTGGCAGCGTTACCGCCATCGGTTTTGACATGAGAGACAGGGTGAATATCAATAAGGTTGAGACATATTTAACAAGGGTAGGCCTTCGTGTGTAGTAGACGTAAGTTATGATGGTTAACAGCCAGAAAAACGTTGACAATACGTTTTTCCGCTCAGACACCCAGGCCACGGACTCTACGGCAAAGGGATGGAAGGCAAACAGTGCCGCTGCCGCCGCGCTTTGGCTATACTTGCCGGTCATCAGCAACAGCAGGAGAAACAGGCAGACGGTATTCACGGCGTGAAATCCCACGCTCATCACATGGTGTCCTGTTGGCTTCAGGCCATAGAGGCTGATATCCACCATATGAGAGAGCCACGTTACCGGGTGCCAGTTCGAGAAATATGTGCTCTTAAATGCCCAAACTATGTTATTCAGTGTAAGGCCGTCCCTGATATATGAGTTCAGGGTGACGTAGTTAAGGTCATCCAGGCTCACGAAGTCGTTAAAGTTGAGCGGCGTATAGACGACAAACACGGCCGTTGCGAGAAAAATTATTGTTAAGATATTACGCATTGCACGGTACCTTAGTTAATGTCTGCAAGTTGTGCCCTTGCAGTATCGAGTGTTTTACGAATGTTTTCGGCGTTTGCGTCAAGGCGGAGGGCCTCCTCGAACTCCGGGATGGCCTCACGCAGCCTGCCCATTTTCCTGAGGGCCAGCCCCTTATTAAAGTGCAGACCAACGCTCTCCGGTTTGATGGCAATCCCTCTGGCGAACGACTCCAGGGCCTCTTCCGGTTTATTTAATCCCATAAGGGCAATTCCCATGTTATTTAACACCTCAGTATCCATTGGATGAATCGACAGGGCTACTTTGAAGTAGGAGACTGCCCCATCATAATCTTTCTCTTTCAGCAGGACAAGGCCAAGTCGTTTGTTCAGTATGGCCTCACCGTCGAAGGCCATGAGTTGTGAGGATCTGGAGTAATAGTGGACGGCCTCCTCGAACTTGCCCTGCTTTGTGAGGGCCTCACCCATGTTATAGTTAAGCTCTGTGCTGTCGGGCTTGATTTTGAGGCCTTGTTTGTAGATTTCCACCGCCCTCTCAGACTGGCGGTCAGCGAGAAATGCCGCGCCGTAGTTGTTATAGGCCATATAGTTTCCCTTGACCGCCTCAATAGAATGGCTGAAAAGTGTGTAGGAGTCCTTCCAGTGGCCGAGATAAATCCATGTAAGGGTAGACAGAGTTATAATGGCTGCCGATGCTGCCGCCGTTAAAATATATCTCTTGTAACGAACTCCCGATAGAATCTCAGTGGCCCCTATTGCGATTATTACATATATCCCTATCAGGGGCACATAGGTATATCTATCGGCAATCGAGTCCCTTCCCGTCTGAACGAGCCTGATTACGGGCAGGAGGGTTATAATGTAGAAGGCCCATCCAAACAGCACATAGGGCCGGCTGCGTCTGAGGCGTATGGCGGCAGTGGTTATTATTATAAGGAGCATGGCAGACAGGACTATCTTAAGCGCCGGCAGCGCATCCGGGTATGGATATGGTATGGCAAGGTCATTGGGTAGCACCATTTTTCTAAGGTACTGCACATAAGAGACGGCCGCGGTGGCAAGCCGCCTGCCAAGGGCAAGTTGGTCGAGGGGTTGGACAGCGGATGCCTCAAGCTGAATCTTATATGTGGCAAAGGCAGAGGCCGCGGAAAGGACAAATAATGGGAGTTTCTCTAAGATAGCGCGGGAAATCAGCCGCATTACACTGGAGTGAGGCTGAGTTTCTTGTACCGTGAATCTGTTAAGAGGCCAGAAATCCAGGAGCAGCAGGGTTATGGGAAAGGTTACCAGCATGGGCTTTACCATAAGCCCGGCGGCCATAGCCAGAAACACGGCCGCGTACCGGACAAACCCCGGTTTTTTTACATATCCGGTATATGCCCATATCCCGATAAACCAAAACAGCGTGCTCAGGATATTTTTTCGTTCGGACACCCAGGCAACCGACTCCACTGCAAGCGGATGCAGGGCAAACAACGCCGCCACAAAGGCGCTCTGCCAGGGCGTCAGCGTCAGGCGATTTAATAGATAGAACAACAGAATCGTATTGATTATGTGAATAACGAGGCTTGTCAGATGGTGTCCCCCGGGATTAAGCCCATAGAGTTCGACATCCAGCATATGAGAAAGCCATGTCAGCGGATGCCAATTGAAAAAGAATGTAGTCTTAAATGCCCATACAGCACTTTTGAGGCTCAACCCATGATTTACGAATGGATTAGTGGTTACGTACTGAGGGTCGTCCATATTGATAAAGGAATTCTCCCGGACGTTCCAGTAAACGCCAAATGTTACGGCGGCCAGTAAAATGGCAATAATTATATTCTTCATGCGGGGATTCATAGTTCTATCCTCAGTTCGCACCATCCATCGATATTTCTTATCGATATTGTGCCGTTGATGTCCTTCTCGATTATTACCTTTGCCAGATATAACCCCATTCCGGTTCCTCTTGATTTGTCTTTGGTTGTGAAGTATGGATCAAACACCTTGTTTATTATGTCATCATGGATACCGCCTCCGTTATTCGCAATGGTTATGATTTTTCTGCCGGTTGTGCCGTCCCTGTATAATTTTATCCTTATTATACCGCCGGTAAAATTTGCTCTTTCAAAACTATCCCTGGCATTGGTCAGAATATTCAAAATCACCTGGGCAAACTCATTTGGACATCCCCATGCCGTTAAACTTCCATCTAATTCTTTATCTATAAGAATACCCCTCTCTTTAATGTATTCTGAGATAAGGGCATAGGCTTTGTTTATCTCATCTGAGATGTTGAATTCCTTTGGCTCTTTATCTCGGACATGGAAGTTCCTGAAACTATCTATGGTATCAGATAATGATTTTAACTCAGACATGGTGAAATCTATGGTTTTATTTAAATATAGCTCGTCTAATTCTTTATGGAAATACGCATCCTTTATATCCTGTACTGATAGCCCTATTGAGCATAGCGGCTGCCTCCAGTGGTGCGATATGTTGACAAGCAGTTCCCCCATTGAGGTATGGCGGGATTGCTCGTACATGAGTTGGTCTTTGATTCTGCTCTTTTCAACCTCCTCATTCACTCGCTTCATAAGGGTTTCATTTAATGCGGTCAAGGCATCCTTGTTCAGTTTTTGTTTGGTAACGTCTTTCAACGTATACAGAAACATCTCAACCTCAAAATCCTTGTCAAGTACCGGAACTAACCTGACATCCCAATAGGTTATACCCCACTCAGGATGGTCAGGGAAGGTAAAGGGGCGTTCTGATACGGCGTATGGAACTTTTCTTCTCTTAGTCTCTTGTGCTTCGAGTTGAAAACTTGACGGGTACATCTCGAAATGATTACGTCCCGTTAACTCAGCTTCATCCCGCTGACAGACGTTAACATAACTTTTACTTACCCGGATATAATTAAAATCCTTATCAAGTAAAACGATACTGTCCATTACATGCTCAAAAATAATGTCGAATAACCTTGCATTGTATTCGTTTTGAGCCTCTATCCGCAGCTTATGCGTGATATCTCTCGATATAACGCATAATACTTTACGCCCCTTATACGTAAATACGCCAACGCTCAGTTCAACTGACAATAATGTCCCGTCCTTTCGCCTATGTAATCTTTGGGGTACTCTTGCACTCCCTGATATTAAGGCCTCATTTCTGATTTCTATGGATTTTTCAGGTTCTGCCGATATAATGATTACACTCTTCCCCCTCATTTCATCATTTGTATATCCGTATTGTTTGTTCCATGCATCATTTGAATCTATATACCCCAGGGTTTCAGCATCGCAAAGAAGTATGGCATCATTTTCATGTGTAAATAGCAGCCTGTATTTTTCCTCGCTGTCCCGTAGTCCCGTTTCCATATTCTTACGCTCAGTAGTATTATCAAATATTGCAACAAAATACCCTTTTTTAGGACTATAAATATTAATGTTAAGCCATACGTTGATTGGCTCAAACAATAGTTCAAGATTTACTGCGCCTCCACCTGATGCAACTCTACCATAAGCCTCAATTAACTCGGGATGTTTCTCTTTTATCAGAGGTATTACCCCGGTAACCTTTTTATTTATTACATCTTCTCTCTTTAAGCCGGTTAATGTTTCAAAAGACCTGTTAACTTCCAAATAAATAAAATCAGCAGGATTGCCATTTTCATCATAAATCATCTCACAGTAAGCATATCCATTCATCATGTGTTCGTTTTTGGCAATCTCGTCATCTATCTTTCTTTGTAAGTTATGGTTTATTACCTTTATTTCTTCTTCCATTCGTTTACGCTCTGTAATGTCGTTAATTGTTGAACAGATGTAATCTTTTCCTTGTATGGTAATAGGTCCGGTATGTATCTCTACATCTCTTACCTCTCCTGATGACGTGCGATGGCTGGTTACCAAATAACTTCTGTTTTTGCCCATTACCTCCGATGCTATTACATGTAATTTTTCTTCGGGAAGGGTTTGTATCTCTGGCAGCCTCTTTTTTAAAAATTCATCCTTTGAGTAGCCATAAAAATGGCATGCTTTGTTATTGACATCCATTAATTCTAACGTATCTGGATTAATTATCAAAATAACCATGTTGGCTTCATTGAAAATACTCTTGTACTTCTCTTCGCTTTCGTTAAGCTTATGGGTTATTTCCTTGTTGGCGTTATTTTGGCGGATGTGTGAAATACCGAATGACAGGCTTTCGGTTAACTCCTGTAATAACTCCACCTCATCATCATTGAACGCATCAGGGTTCAATGCATAGATGTTCAACGCGCCTATCACAACGCCATTAATGGCTAACGGTAACGCTATGGATGACGCATAACCTCGTTTGATTGCCTCATCTCTCCATGGTTTGAATTTTTCATCCGTTGTCATGTTTTGGCATATTACAGGTTTCTCCGAACGAATGGACGCCCCGGTTGGCCCAAGTCCTCTTTCCGTCTCAGCCCACACGATACCTGCCCTTTCTATATAACCATCACTAAAGCCATATGACGATACGGGAAGGACACGTTTTTCATGGTCATCTTCTTTATATCCTATCCAGGCTAACCTATAACCCACGTCTTGTACGATTACTCTGCATACGTCTTTTAGTAACAGTGGTTCATCGTGATTTTCACGAATTACTTTATTACATTGTAAGAGAGCATCTAACGCCCTTTTATATTCAGTTGATTTCATATCCGGCTTCCATCGGCTGGTTCATAACCGCCATGATTACGGCAAATAGACACAGAGGCAACGCCCCCTCTTGCATCTTCATAATTTAGGATATAATAATTGGTGGGCGATTTGCAACACACCAACTTGATTTTACACGAGAAGGGTCTCGCCTGTCAGATAAAGAGAGTTGTTATACTTCAAATGTCTGAACCGCTATAAGTATAAGCAAGGTCAACCGTTAAGACGTGTTTGATGTCGGCAAGGTCTTTCATTTTCTTAACTATTTCGTCTTTAGTGTCTGCCTCGACAGTGACGACTATCTTGCCGCTTTCGTCCTTAAAGTGGATATCGCAATTTCCTATATGGCCAAGTGACCCGAGCACCTCGTTCAGGTGCTCGGGCGCTGTCTTTACAATCATTCCCGATATATCCAATTTAATCGACACCTTCTTTTTGAGTCCTGGAAAGGTTCGAGCTGTTGCGCGACTTCTGATTTCTGAAGGAATTCGTAAATTTATTCTCTATAGCCGGTTTCACATCGGACTGTACTACATGGCACTGTACGCAGTGATAGGAGTTGCCGTCGATTTTGTCGCCGCTATCCTTGAGATGAGTATTGGGAATCGGTACTGCCTTGACGTTTTGGGCAACTTTGGGGTCATGGCAATTCATACAGCTATTTTGCCCTTCGGTGATAGTTTCAAGCCCTTCAATACTGTGAGGTATCAGGGGAGGGCTGTTTTCAAAAGAGCGGTCATATTTCTTGCTTTTCCCCGCTGGTGTTGTTCCAGGAGTGCTTTTTACCCCCTGGGTGTTTGTTTCATCGTATAGCGATGTTTTTCTGATACCCATATCATCTTCTGAAACGGATTTTTGTGCTGCCCATACCGGCATTGCTATAAGCGCTATAACAAATATCACGGTCGGCGTTAGTAGGTGCCATCTGTTTTGTTTTTTCATAGTCTTGTTTTCCTCCTTAATTGTTGTTATGAAAATCTGCTCTTAAAAGTTATCGCGTTATCTGCACAAACTTCCACACATTGCCCGCATTGTATGCACTCGCCGGATTTCACAGAGGCGCTGTTGTGCCCGACCATACCAAGCACCTGTCTTTCCGGACATACCTTCAGGCATTTCATACACATGGTACATTTGTCGTGTTCATAGTATGGTTTAACAAGATTACCCCTGCCGATAAGCGAATAAAACCCGCCAAGCGGACACAGGTGGCCGCAAAATCCATGGTTTACCAGAAACACATCAAACACCAGCACGGACGCCACTATCATCCATCCATAACCTACTTCATATATCAGGCCCCTGTGAAGCGCTCCTATCGGGCTTATCCACTCAAACGCAGCCACTTGTGTAATCACAGAAACGAACAGCGTTAGTATGAGTATCAGGTAGCGTATATCGTTAGCGGGATTATATGTGAAGGTTATTTTAAACGCCTTGCGCAGGAGATTGCCAATTCCAGTAATCAGGCTCATTGGACATACCCAGCCGCAAAAAACCCTGCCCCCCAATGCCGCGTAAAAGAGCAATACTATTATGGCGCCACTTAAAGCAGCCGTTGCGACAACCTTGCCTGTTGCAAGTATTTGGAGTACTGCAAACGGGTCGGCGAGCGTTAAAACGCCTAATACCCTGTTAGCCGAGTAATTCCCTCTGAGTACTGTCAGGCCATAAACGCTCCCCATTACAAACAACCACAGTATAGTTATCTGTGTAAGCCTTCGCAGTATGGTGAATCTATAGTTTTTAATCATAGCGGCGTTTTTGTTAAAACCCCTTGTTTAAATAGTCCAGTGCGTTGCCTGCGGCCTTTTTGTTTTTTGCCGGTGCAGGTAATGGCTTTGGGTCAATGCCGGTGTCTTCCCAGCCCTTAAGGTATTTATCAGATGGTTTCCCCAAGGCTGCCTGGCGTGGAAGAACAAATATAGATGCCTTATCGTTAATACAGGCCCTTTCGCACAGGCCGCAACCCGTACAGTGCCCACTATCCACTATTGGGGCGATAAAGGCATGTTTTCCGGTGCGCTCGTTTCTGAACAGATCAAGGGTTATAGCCTTATCGATAAGCGGGCATACCCTGTAGCAGGCGTCGCACTGAAGGCCCCAGTAGGCTACACACGTGTTACGGTCAACAACGGCAAGCCCCATTTTAGCCAGGTTGATGTCCAATTTACCGTTTGTGCTTACCGCCTCAACACTCAGTGCCCCCGATGGGCACGCTACAGTACAGGGTATATCCTTACACATCTTGCAAGGCATCTCGCGGGGTACGAAATATGGAGTCCCTGCAGGTCTTCCGTCCCCTATGGCGGCAAGCCTCAGGGTGTCAAACGGACAGGCCTCCACACATTGGCCGCATTTCAGGCAAAGCTGCTGAAATGAGCGCTCTGGAAGTCCACCGGGCGGCCTTAGTATCATAGCCTCTGCCCTGGCGCCGATCATGTAGTTCGTCCAAAGCAGGCCTAATGTTACCATCAGGCCTGCCTGCCCGAGGAATTGGCGTCTGTCTGTCATAATCCGCACTATGCCTTATATATTTTTACAGCACACTTTTTAAAGTCGGTTTCCTTTGAGAGCGGGCACGTGGCATCCAGCGTTACCTTGTTTATAAACACGTTTTCGTCAAACCAGGGCACGTAGATAAGGCCTTCAGGCATCGAATTCCTTCCTCTGGTCTCAACCCTTGCCTTAACCTTCCCTCTGCGCGATTCGATCCAGATGTTTTCGCCGTCCTTTGCGCCGATTTTTTTGGCGTCGTTCTGGTTTATAAAGCACAGGGCCTCAGATACCGCACGATATAGCTCGGGCACTCTCATTGTCATGGTGCCGCTGTGCCAGTGCTCAAGAACTCGTCCCGTAGTTAACCACAGTGGATATTCAGTGTTGGGCATCTCGGGCGGCTCCATGTAGTACCTGAGAAAGATCTTGGCCTTATTGGACAGGTCCACCTTGGTCTGGGGTTGGGGCCCCTTGAGGTCTCCCGATGGAAGCTCCTTGAGTGCCTTGCCGTAAAAGGCAAATTTGCCCCTGTTTGCCTTCTTTGCGTATGGGTCATATTCGGAGTTAAATCTCCAGTTCGTCTCCTTGCCATCCACAACCGGCCACTTCAGGCCTCTAACCTTATGATACGTATCGAAGTCCGCAAGGTCGTGTCCGTCACCTAAACCAAATGCCCTGTACTCTTCCCAGAGATATTTCTGAATGAAAAATCCATACCCCTTGAAGTTCTCTACGTTTCTCTTGTCGCCGGCGGCCTCGGTGTTAGCGCAGCCGGTACCCACGGGGTCGGGCCATTTATACTCATGGGCCTTCTTGTTTGCAAACAGCACGTCATAGAGCGTGTCGGTCTTTTTGTAACCCATTTCGGCGGCCTTTGACAGCACGTCGGGAAGCGTTACGTCCTTGTTTATTTTATGCTCTTTCCAGACGTCCTCAAGCGTAAACCTCTTTGAAAACTCCACAAGCTGCCATGTGTCGGACATGGCCTTGCCATAAGGGGTTACTTGCTGGCGCCAGTGCTGGGTCCTTCTTTCCGCATTGCCGTATGCGCCCCATTTTTCAAATATCATTGCGGTTGGAAGGATCAGGTCGGCTACCTTTGCTGAAATTCCGGGGTATGCCTCGGAGACCACTATAAAGTTATCCATCTCGCGCGCCGCCTTTATCCAGTGGTTTGCGTTTGCGCTGTTTTGCCATGGATTATTTACCTGTACCCAGACAAACTTTATTTTTCCATCCTCAAGGTCTCTCATTATTTTCATATAATGGGAGCCCATCACCGGATTTAGTGTGCCCGCAGGAAGACTCCAGAGTTTCTCAGTCTTCTCTCTGTGCTTTGGATTATCTACAACCATATCAGAAGGCAGCCTGTGGGAAAACACACCAACTTCACGCGCGGTGCCGCAGGCGCTTGGCTGCCCCGTCAGACTAAACGGGCTATTTCCCGGCTCAGACTGCTTTCCCAGGAGCAGATGTACCATGTATATCATCTCATTTATCCATGAACCCCGTATGTGCTGGTTAAAGCCCATCGTCCAGAAGCTTGTCACCTTTCTTCCTTTTTCTATATACAGATTAGCTAACGTGCTGAGCTTTGCCTTAAAGTCATCAATGGATTCATCAGGTTTGCCCTTGGCCAACTTCGCTACAAAGTCAAGCGTATATGGCTCTAAGCCCTTTTTAAAGTCCTCGAAGGTTATCACCCAGTGCTTCATTGCCGCATCGGCACTTTTCATCTCCATCGTGTCCCCGGCCTTCACACCGAGCGCCGAAAGGGCCGTTGCCTCGTCTTCTGATATAACCTTGGATACCTCCTTGGCAACCGTATCCTGTTCTTTCTTGTCAAAGGACGGATGCTTTGAGTTATTTCTCATTCCATAACCGATGTCAACAGGTCCTGTAACAAATGCACAGTTATTATTTACAAAATCCCAGTCTATGGATTCAGGCTTGTTATACACAATCTCACGGGCAATATAGTTCAAAATGGCAAGGTCTGTGCCGGGTTTAAAAATTATCTCAAGGTCGGCCAGATTCGAACACCGGTTAGTAAACGTAGAAAGATTGACTACTTTTACATTTTTTCTGTCGCTTAACTTTCTATCGGTAACCTTTGACCACAACACAGGGTGCATCTCGGCCATGTTGGCCCCCCATAGGACTACGGTGTCCGTATAGTGGACGTCGTCATAGTTGCCGGCCGGTTCGTCTATTCCAAATGTCTGCATAAAGGCTACCACGGCAGACGCCATACAGTGCCTTGCGTTCGGGTCAATATTGTTACTTCTGAACCCTGCTTTTATGAGTTTTACGGCCGCCACGCCTTCCATAATCGTATATTGCCCGGAACCAAAGATCCCTATACCTGTTGGCCCGAGTTCGTTGTAGCTCTTCTTAAACTGCTTTTCCATCTCATCAAAGGCTCGTTTCCATGTGACCGGTTTAAACCCTGCCTTCTTGTCAAATACACCCTGGTCGTTAACTCTCATAAGCGGTTCAGAAGTAACAATATTGACCCGAACGCAAGGCACTGTATGGCGTCTGCCGTGGTAGCCTTTATGCAGACAT
>PEAC01000050.1 GCA_002753305.1 Nitrospirae bacterium MYbin6 | reverse complement strand
GCAGCTTATATTTTTTAATCGTGCTTATTAAGATTTCAACCAGCTCAGCATTACATAAAACGCCTGTCTTGAGGGCAGCGGGGATAATGTCATCCAGTAAGACGGCCAGTTGGCGCTCAAAAACGCCGCCATTGACCGCATATACCCCTTCGACGCGCTGCGTGTTCTGGGCCGTCAAAGAGGAGGCCACAACCATGCCGTGTACGCCGAGGGCGTTAAACACCTTTAAATCCGCCGCAATGCCGGCCCCGCCGGATGGGTCAAGCCCAGCTACAGTCAGTGCGGACCTTATCAACTATCCCCCGTGCAGGGCGCGCTCCACCGTCTTGATAGCGCAGAAATCGGCGCACATACTACATACCTCCTTCTGTGAGGGCGGCATGTGGGCGCGCATTGCCCGAACTTTTTCGGGATTAAATGACAGGGAAATCTGTCCCTCCCAGTCGAGTGCCTTTCTGTAGCGGGCCATTTGCTTGTCCCTCTCAATGGCCGACGTTATCCCCTTTGCAATATCCGCGGCATGGGCGGCTATCTTTGAGGCTATAACGCCCTCTACTACATCATCGGTGTTGGGAAGCCTTACGTGCTCAGACGGTGTGACGTAGCAGAGGAAATCCGCACCGGCAGCACCGGCGATTGCCCCGCCTATGGCCGCCGAAATATGGTCATACCCCATGCCGCAGTCCGTCACCAACGGCCCCAGGACATAAAACGGCGCGCCGTTGCACAGTGATTTCTGGAGCTTTATATTCATCTCCACCTGAGGAAGCGGCACATGCCCCGGGCCTTCGATTATCGACTGGATGCCTGTCTCAAGCGCGATTTTCTGGAGCTTCCCTAATATTATCAGCTCCTCCACCTGTGCCCTGTCTGTTGCGTCATCCAGGCAGCCCGGCCTCATGCTGTCGCCAAGGCTCAACGTCATGTCGTACTTGCGGCATATCTCTACAAGCCTGTCATACTGCTCATAAAGGGGATTTTCCCTGTCATTTACGATCATCCACTCAAGCAGGAGTGAACCGCCGCGGCTGACAATGTCAAGGATTCGTTTTTGCGCCTTAAGGTGTTCAATGGCATTGCGTGTGAGGCCCGAATGAACAGTAACAAAGTCCACGCCCTCCTCGGCGTGTGCCTCGATTACCTCAAACAGCTCATCCGCCGTCATTTTAAGAAAGGAGCCGTGCCTCTCTACGGCCCGCACCGCGGCCTCATATATTGGAACCGTGCCGATGGAAACCGGGGAGTTGGCGGTAAGCGTCCTGCGCAGTTCTCTTATAGGGCCGCCGGTGGATAGGTCCATCACCGCGTCTGAGCCGTATTTTACCAGCAGGGAGAGCTTATCAAGTTCCTCTTCCATGGAGATATGGTCTTTTGACGTGCCGATGTTGGCGTTTATTTTTGTGCGCATACCGCGGCCAATGCCGAGGGGTTTGATTGTGCGTTTGGTGTTTCTGGTGATTACGCTATAACCATCAGCGAGGTCGGATGAGACTGTCTCTGGAGGCAGGCACTCGGCGGTGGCCACCTCTTTTACTTCATCTGTAATGATGCCCTTACGGGCAGATTCTATTCTAGTCATCTAAGCAGCTCCAGGTAGTTTTTTGTTACATCAGAGATATTGTCAGAAGACAGTATCCCGGAAATGACGGCAATGCCGTCCGCCCCAAACTCCATAACCTCCTTTACGTTATGCGGTTTAATGCCGCCAATGGCAAATAGTGGAATTTTAACCTTCGCCTTGGACTTCAGTATTAGCTCAACCCCTATGGGGTCGCCGTATCTGGACTTCGAAGGGGTCTGATAGACCGGGCCAAACAGGATGTAATCGGCCCCTTTGCGCCGCGCGTCAATGGCCTCGTCAAGGCCGTGGGTTGACCTGCCAATCAGTAGTTTGTCCCCGGCAATCCTTCTGGCGGCGTCTGTCGGGATGCTGTGCGCCCCAAGGTGTACGCCGTCCGCCCCGGCACACAGGGCCACATCCACCCTGTCATTGATAAACAGGAGGGTGCCGTATTTCCTTGTCAATTGCCGCAGTTCTATCGCCATCTCCATAAGTGCCTTTGCTGATATGGCCTTCTCACGAAGCTGCACGGCCTTGACCCCGGCCTTGAGGGCCTCTTCTACGGCCTCCATAAGCGGCAGTGTTGAGGCCGCGGCGTCGGTGATAAGCATTAAGTTAAAATCAAGGGGATTAGCCTTCTCTGCCATTTAGAGCATCCCGTCAAAGGGGCTGCTTGCTGCGGCGTAGAGCCTGCGTTGAATCCTTCCGGCCTTAAAGGCAAGCCTTCCGGCGATTACCGCGTGTTTCATGGCGGCGGCCATTGCGATGGGGTCAGTGGCCCCGGCAATCCCCGTGTTAATCAGTGCGGCGTCGCAGCCGAGTTCCATGGCTATTGCAGCGTCAGAGGCCGTGCCAACCCCTGCGTCGACTATGATGGGCACGCCCTTGACCGTCTCAAGGATTATCTTTATGTTATAAGGATTTCTTATGCCAAGCCCTGAGCCAATCGGCGCCCCTAGGGGCATGACGGCAGCAGCTCCGGCATCGACGAGGCGTTGGGCTATGATTGGGTCGTCGTTGGAGTATGGCAGGACGATAAAGCCCTCCTTCGCAAGGATCTCCGTTGCCATGAGGAGGCCGCACACGTCGGGAAATAACGTTTTTTCATCACCAATGACCTCAAGTTTAACGAAATCCGATATGCCGGCCTCACGCCCGAGGCGCGCGTAGCGCAGGGCGTCTTCAACTGTGTAGCACCCGGCCGTATTTGGCAGGATTTTATACACCTTCGGGTCGATGTAATCAAGCAGGTTTGGCGACTTTCTGTCGAAGATATTAACACGCCTGACTGCCACCGTAACCATGTCCGAACCGGAGGCCTCAATCGCCTTTTTGGTCTCCTCGAAGTCCTTATATTTGCCCGTGCCGACCCAGAGCCTTGATTTGAACTCAACGCCGGCAATTACCAGTTTGTCGTTTAACACGCCTTCCATAAAAAATAGTCCTCCTTAAGTTTATGTCCAATCTCAAATATTAATCTAAAATTCATTATCCGCCGCCGACGAAATTAACCACTTCGACGCAGTCGCCGTCCTTGAGGGCGAACTCAGCGTATTGGGCCTTTTTAACAATGGCCATATTGACCTCAACCGCCACGCGCAGCGGGTTAATACCAAGCTCGACGAGGAGGTCTGACACTGTTGATACCTGTTTCGCGGCATAGTCGTCGCCGTTAAGTTTAATTTTCATAAGTTCCTGATAAATGGTGGCGGGAATACGGCTGAATGTGAGGAGCAGCCCGTTCCCTCCGCCGGAATTACCCGTTTCAGGTTCAAGGGGTCACCCGCAAGGCAGGTATCTCAGGCTGTAAGCCAATACAGCCTCCCCCAGGGTATATCTTATGATTATATAAAAACGCGCGGTTATAGTCAATAGACCAAAGGGGATAGATTTTTTGTTGCCGAGAGAGAACCATCCACCTGAGCTAACCGCACAGGCAATTTCTACTTTATTTCTCTAATACGTTTGCCCGGTCAAAAAAGTAGTGCCTGCTGTTTTTTCTGCGGCGATAAAGTTAAAATATATAGCCGATGAAAGACACCGTAATTGCCTATATAGAATGTATCTCCGGGGTAAGCGGGGATATGCTCGTCGGGGCGCTCCTTGACGCCGGTGTACCGCTTGAGTTTCTGAGGGAGAGACTTTCTACCCTGCTGTTGCGCGGCCCATCAGGTAAGGTGGAGGCCTTTGAGATAACCGCCGGGACAGTTCGTAAAAACGCGTTCAGGGCGCTTAAGTTTGACGTGGAGACAGCCTCCGCCGCCCATGGGCATAGGACATGGCCGGATATAAAGGAGATTATCAACACCGCCGGATTCGATGAGGATATAAAAGAAAAGGGCCTTAACATATTTCACAGCATATTCGAGGCCGAGTCCCTTGTGCATGGGCTGCCGCTTAGCCACACACACCTTCACGAGCTAGGCGCTATTGACTGCCTGGCAGACGTATTCGGCTTTCTGATAGGCGTTAAGTATCTTGGGATAGAGAAGATTTTCGTCTCACCAATAAACGTTGGCGGCGGCACTGTAAACGCTGCACACGGGGCGCTTCCGGTTCCGGCCCCGGCAACGGCATATCTGTTAAAAGGACTGCACGTGTACTCAGGAGGGGAGGAATTCGAGCTTACAACCCCTACAGGGGCGGCCATTATTAAGGGTACGGCGGCCGGAGTCGGCGCGTTTCCCAATATGGTTATTAATACAATAGGCACGGGGGCTGGAAACCGCGACCTCACCACCAGGCCCAATATACTGAGGATTTTTATCGGCACGTCCACTGCCCCATCACGGGCCAATGCAGACACCGGCGAAATTGTCGCCATTGAGACAAATATTGATGACATGTCCCCGCAGCTCTACGGCAGCGTCATGGATAAGTTATTTCAGTGTGGCGCACTTGACGTGTACATAACGCCTGTTATTATGAAGAAATGCCGCCCGGCGGCCCTGCTTACCGTGATAGCTGAAGTGGACAGGATAGAGCCGCTCTCGCAGGTAATCTTCGCGGAGACCACCACAATAGGGCTGCGCCACTACGGCGTCTCGCGCGAGACACTCCACAGGGAAATAAGCACGGTAAAGACAAAGTACGGAGAGATACGAATAAAAACGGCCCTGAGACACGGCAAAGTCCTCAACGTATCGGCCGAATACGAGGACTGTAAAAAGGCCGCCGATAAGTTCTCCGTGCCAGTAAAAAAGGCCATTGACGAGGCACTAAGACAGGCAAATGATTCCTGAGTTTATTAAACGCCGTAAGAAGTTTGCCATTGGCGCGGCAATAGCCATTGCTGCCATTGCCTTATCAATATTCGCCTATAAATATCTTACAAAAAAACCCCCATACGAGGTAATAGAGACGGCAAAGGCCTCGTACTCCGACCTTGAGAATATCGTCGTTGAGACCGGCATAATCAAGCCCCAGGTTGGCGCAATGATAAAAATCGGGGCACGGGTAACCGGTGAAATCCTCCAGATGCTTGTCCGTGTGGGCGACCCGGTCAGGAAAAATCAGTTGATTGCGAAAATCGACGACAGAGACATACTTAACGACATTGAGCAGCTTCGCTTTGCACTTAGTAAGGCGCAGGCCAATCTGAATAAAATCCAAGTCACCTATCCACAGAAAATAAAAGAGGCGCAACAAGACCTTGCCTCAAGGCAGGCCAAACTCAAAATCACCTCACTTGAGCTGCAAAGAAAGGAGACCCTGTTGCAAAAGGGCTATATCTCCCCAAACGACTTTGACAAGGCAACAGCCGAATACGGCCAGGCCAACGCCGACCTGAATAAATACGAAGAAATGGTAAGCCGCCTGAAAAATGAGCTTATTGATGACCGTAGGATGCAGGAGGATGAGATTGCTGGAATCAAGACCAATATAGAGAAAAATCAGATAAAACTCTCCTATACGAACATCGTATCTCCCATAGACGGGATTGTCTCTGAGATTCAGGGGCAGGCAGGCGAAACAGTGGTAACAGGCCTTCAGGTGGCCAACCTTGTCACCGTCATGCTTCCCGACAAGCTTGAGATGTGGATATACGTCGACGAAAGCGACATAGGAAAGATAAAAAAAGGCCTATCCGTCCTCTATACAGTAGACACATACCCGGACAAGGTCTACAATGGCCGTATAGACAGAATCTACCCAAATCCGATTGTCAAGGACAACATCGTCTACTATCAGGCAATAGTGAATATCTCACCCGAGGACTCCAAGACCGTCAGGCCGGAGATGACCACCCATGTGCGCATTATAACGGAGACAAAGGCCCATGTCCTTACTGTGCCAAACAGTGCCGTCAAGTTTGAAAATGGCAAATACATGGCCTATAAGATACTGCCCGGCGGCAAGGTAGAAAAAACCCCTGTAACAGTAGGGATTAAGGGCGAGAATAAGACAGAGATCCTGTCGGGGCTTGCCGAAGGAGCCGAGGTGGCCGTTAAACTCGTCATAAACATACAACCCGTGGACAAGGCCGGAGGAAAACCAGGGGATTCCGGAGGGAAGCACAAATAGCGGCACTCTGTGAGTTACTGGCAATACACAAGACCTTTGTAGCAGGAGACGTGACGGTTGAGGCCATCAGAGGCATTAGCCTAACGGTAAACAGTGGGGATTTCACGGCTATCATGGGCAGCTCCGGCTCAGGTAAGACTACGCTTATGAATATTATAGGATGCCTGGACACACCCACCTCCGGCACATATATCTTAAAAGGCCGGAATGTCTCCGGTATGAGTGACGACGAGCTATCCGTAGTGCGAAACGGGACAATCGGGTTTGTGTTTCAGAATTTCTTCCTGCTTCACTACGCCACTGTTATAGAGAATGTCCTGCTGCCAACCCTGTATATGGACAACCAGGTCTACGAACTAAAAGACAAGGCAATGGAGATACTCCGTACAGTGGGGCTTTATGACAGGGCACAATTTAAACCGCGGCAACTCTCCGGTGGGCAGCAACAACGCACCGCCATTGCCCGCGCCCTGATAAACGCCCCGGACCTTCTCATATGCGACGAACCCACCGGGCAGCTTGACAGCAGGACAGCTGCCGATATTATGAAAATCATCACCGAACTAAACGAAAGGGGTATGACTGTTATAATGGTAACACACGACGCGGCCATTGCCGCCTATGCAAGGAACACGATTCATATAAAAGACGGCATGATAGAGAAAGACTCAACACGGCCCGATGCCGCAACCATGGAGTGAAAATGGCGTGAACAGGTTAATAAATAATATAGAAAGTGCCCTGCACGCGGTAGTGTCATATAAGTTGAGAACAATATTCTGCCTCTTTAGCGTATCGCTGGGGATAGCCTCGATAACGGTGATTGTGGCCTCTGTAGAGGGGGCCTATAAGAAGGCGTATGATTTCGTGGAGAAATTTGGCCCTGAGACGGTACTGATATTTGGCGGGTCTGAGGAGCAGCGTGCAAGCGGAGAGAAAATGAAGGCGCTTACACTCAATGACATAAAGGCCATTGGGGATACCTTCCCAACGGCAACCATGGTAGTTCCGATAACCATGAAAGGCAGCACCGGCGTGTCATACAAGGACGTAAAGCACCAGACCCTGGTAATAGGCTCGACAGAGGACTACAGCAGATCATGGGCATGGCCCATAGAGGAGGGGTCGGACTTATCATCCGAGGACACGGCCTTTGGCAGAGGCGTATGCCTGATAGGGCGCCAGGTTGCCGAGACGCTATTTAAGGACACATCCCCAATAGGAAAGACCCTCCTGATAAACATGAAAATCCCCTGCAAGGTGACAGGTGTACTTGCCGACAGGAGCGCCTCACAGGCAGGTATAGACCTCAACAACCGAATCATCATGCCCATCGGCGTGGTGATGAAAAAACTGCTGAAAGATAGCAAATATATAGGTGCGATAAAGATAAAATTCCAGGACGGACACAATCTGAAGCACTGGATGGCGCAGTTAAAATTATTTCTCAGAGACAGGCATCAGCTCAAGGAAGGGCAGAGCGACGACTTCACAATTGTAAGCCCCGAGGAGATAATAAAGTTTCTTGTGGCACTAACCGGCTCTCTGGTAGTGTTTCTTGGCATATCGGGGGTAGTATCGTTAGTAGTGTCGGGATTTGTGCTGGCGAACCTGTTTTTGCTGTCGATAAAGGAGCGAACGCAGGAGATAGGGATAAGGCGGGCAGTGGGGGCGAAGAAGCGGGATATTTTTAACCAGTTCATAATGGAGGCCTCGCTGATAACGTCGGCGGGTGGGGTGTTGGGTTTTGTAATAGGCTATGGCTCATCGAAATTGCTTGTGCTGCTGGCCGAGTTTCCGATGCACTTTTCGTGGAAGGCGTTTGCCATAGGGTTTACCCTGTCTGTTTTGACGGGGTTGATATTTGGGGTACAGCCAGCAAGAAGTGCAGCGAACTTAAGTCCTATAGAGGCGATAAAGTAAGGCAATGAAAACTGCGATAAGACAAATGCTTGAACCGTTGAGGGAGTTATTCCCCAAGAACATCTATCTGAACCTGGCGATTGCCTTAAAATCGTTAGGCAGTTTCAAACTGAGAACATTCCTTGCCATCATAGGCGTTGTACTTGGGACGTTGTCATTGATAACCGTAGCAAACACATCGCGCTCAATGGAGCTAAAGACAATTAAGGATCTTGAGAGATTCGGGAAAAATCTGCTGACCGTAAAAAGCGGCCTGATGCGTGGGCACGGAAGTCCCGGCGCCCTTACCGAGAGCACAAAGCTGACCCTTGATGACGCCATTGCGATAAAAGAGTCCTCACCGTTGATAAATAGAGTTGCGCCGGTATCAAGTAAGACCTTCCCGTTAAGATACAAGAGTACGACAGCAACCGGCACTATGATGATGGGAATATCGATGGAGTTCTTGAAATTAAAGAAAATCCCCCTGGCAGGCGGAAGGCTGTTCACGGAAGTCGACGAAAAGGAGATGAGAAAAACGGCAATAATCGGCTCAAAGGCCGCAGAGAAGTTGTTTAAGGATGAAGACCCTGTGGGGAAGTACATATTCATATACCGTGTTCCATGCGAAGTGGTTGGAGTGCTTGAGCCGATGGCCATAGACCTTTCTGGGATAAATGAGGACAATATAATATATGTGCCGTTGAGTACGTTTATGAGAAGGCTGGTAAACACGTCAAAAATCAACCTGATATACGTAGAGGCAACCAGGGAGGAGGTGGTAGGGCAGTCAAAGGGGGAAATAGAGGTGCTGCTACGGCAAAGACATAACATAAAAAAAGGAGAAAGGGACGACTTCACGGTGACAGACCTCAAGGACATAAACGCCATGCAGACAAAGACGATGAAGATAGTGGTAACGCTGGGGATGATAACGTCTGCGATATCGTTTACGATAAGCTCAATAGGGATATTGTCGATAATGATATTGATGGTGAACGAGCGAAGGGTGGAGATAGGGATAAGGCGTGTAGTTGGGGCGAAGAAACGCGACATAGCCATACAGTTTTTAACGGAGTCGTCGTTTATATCGCTAATGGGAGCGGTGGCGGGGCTAATGGCGGGCATAGCGCTAAGTTATGGGATATCGGCCCTGGCAAAGATACCCTTTGCGGTATCGCCTGGTGGAGTAATAATATCGGTTGCGGCATCAATTGTGACGGGGATAGCCTCAGGGATATATCCGTCGATAAAGGCGATGGAAATCCAACCGGTGAATATATTGAGGAACTGAAAAAAGCCACGGGCTTGGAAATATGCCTGAAGATAATGTTATGATAGACATGCCAATGGTAAAGAGTAAAGAATCATGATATGCCGGTGTGGTGGAATTGGCAGACGCGACGGACTCAAAATCCGTTGAAGGCAACTTCATGGGGGTTCGACTCCCCCCACCGGCACTCATAACTTATTGATTTATAAGGATATGCCACCACGTAACGTCATTCCGGTTTCATTCCGGTTTTTACTTTATCAAGTTTCAGCACCTTCCCTCTCCTATTTACCACATCCCTATACGGCGGGATGGCAGTTTTCTCTTAGTGGTTACGAATGATGTCTCTACTTGGTAACACCTCCGGCATTTTTACGCGAGTGGCTCAGTATACCCCGGCAGGGCCGGAACTTCTGCCACGAAGTATCCGTCCTTATCCTGTTCTATAGTCACATGTATTGTAATTGAGGACCTCCATTTAGCAAATTCATACCGCGCTATCTACTCCAGAAACTTTATCGAATCTATTATTGCCTGGAGCTGTGGCCTTGCCTGCGCGAATTCGTTGGATTCGCTTGAGGCCATGAAGTTGAAGTAGAAGTTTTCCCTGTCATAGCACTGCCATATGATGCGCTGCGGGCCGTTTTTACCGGCGTCTATTAGTTCCCAGCCCCTTGCGTATAGTATTGTCTTGTTGTTTATCTTTTTCACGTCGTCGCGGCGCTTTGCCGCTATGTTCTTGCCCAGCTTGATATCCTCCTGTGCGGACTTCAGCGACGCCTTTACCGAGGCCTCAGCCGGAAAACTGCCGCCTAACGGCGTATATTGGTACATGAAGTGCAGTGATGTGCCAGATTTTCTGAATACCATGTTGTCCGAGTCCGGCGTGCCGGATACGATTTCCCATCCCGCCGGTATCGTAAACGTAAACCTTCTCTGATTGTTCGTATATGTTGTCCCCTCTGCCGATGCCTCCATCGCCGCCGCCATCATCATAAATACTACCAGTATCGCCAGTACCGCTTCCCTCACTATTAGTCGCTTCATTTAAATCCCCTCCATGTCCATTATTTTTGTGTTTACACTTCAATGCTACCATAATTTGCCGGTATAACTCAACAAGCCGCGGCCATGCGCACTCGTCCAGCGGCCTCTGAATAAAATATTTTTACACATAAAAAATAAATCTTGACAAACTTAGTCCTGTTAATATAAATTGAATCTGTCGTGACAATAGTTACATCGCCGATGTGATATAGGTACATAGTCAGGAGTAACATGAAAATTAACAGAGATACGGACTACGCGGTACGATGTATGCTGCTTATGTCGGGAAATCCCGGTAAGACCTTTATAATAGGAGAGATAGCCAAAGAGAAGGCCATACCGGAGAGTTTTCTGGCAAAGATACTGCAAAAATTAACAAGGGCCGGTTGGCTGAGGTCAATCAGAGGGACAAATGGCGGCTTTGTCCTGGTTAAAGATCCCCGGGATATAACTCTGCTGGACATTGTTGAGGCCATAAACGGAAAAATCATAGTCAATAAATGCACGGACATACAAGATAGGTGTGCGTTGATGGACGATTGCCCAACGTTCCCTATCTGGCTTGAGATAAAGCAGATGATAGAACAACGCCTGAGGCAGTACGAATTCGCAACACTGGCACAAAAGTACAATAACAACATCACAGGCAGGAAAACTCCCTCCGGGGAGTAAAGCAAAACAAACAGGAGGAGCCAGAAAATGGAAGATGTCATGCACGGTGGAAACCACGAAGTACACCACCACGTAGTAGAACTAAGCGTATGGCCGTTGATAACGGCGATAGGGGCGTTTATGATACCCATATCGTTCATGACGGCATTTTCATGGGGGCTGTCGTCAATCGGGATAGTGCTTGCCGGAGTGGCGATAGTGGTATTGATTGTGGGGCTTTTTGGGTGGCTTAACGAGGTACACGCAAAAAAGGAGGACGCTGGGTTAAGCAAGATAGCAATAATAGTGTTTATCGTATCGGAAGTCGCCCTGTTTGGCGGGCTTTTCGGCGGATATTTGTATGCCATGCTGTTTACGGACATATGGCCTCCGGTCAATACGCCGGCAGGTGTGCCGCCCATAGGGCTTGCGGTACTGATGACGATTTTCCTCCTTTCATCGAGTTTTACCATGCACAACGCCGAGGAGAAGTTAACTCACGGCGACATGGGGGGATTTAAAAGCTGGCTGACATTCACGACTATTCTCGGCACCCTCTTCATAGCGTTTATGGCCTACGAATGGCATCACCTGATATCCGGTAATTTTACCGTCAGGACAAACGAATACGGGACATTTTTCTACACTATAACGGGATTTCATGGTTCACACGTAATTGTCGGCCTTGTGATGCAGGTGTTTTTGATGATTCTTGCCAGTGGCAATAAAATCGGCAAGGGCAGGCAGACAATGGCAAAGGTGACAGGGCTATACTGGCACTTCGTCGACATCATCTGGCTTTTGGTCATGTCGCTGATATATATAGTTCCATCCATTAAGGCAGGACAATGAGGAAGGCGTCTTTCCTGTTAATCATGTGCCTGGTTTTATGCTTAACGGGCACTCAGGTGTGGGGTTTTGGGCCTACGGCCAATTCTACGCAGTTCGACCCGTCCGTGCTGAAGATAAAAGAGGACGATTATCTGGGCAAGACGGTGCCGGACATTAACATGTACGATGAAAAGGGTAACGCCATAACCCTTAGTAAATACGCCGGAAAACCGCTTATCCTGTCCATAATATACTATAAGTGCGGCCAGACATGCCCGGTGCTGAACGAGGGGCTTGTAACTGCCCTAAAGAACGCTAAACTAAGGCTTGGCGAGGACTACAACGTGATAACACTGAGTTTCGACGGCAGGGAGAAACCAGCCGACGCGCAGAAATTCCGCAAGGACCTTCAGATAAAGATGCAGTCCGGCCTGCCGGAATCTTTTGACAAATGGATATTTGCCACGACTACTGACGCGGAAGCCAAAAGATTTACGGACGCCCTCGGGTACAGGTATTTTTATTCGCAGTTGGACAAACTCTTCGTGCATCCAAACGTATATATATTCCTGTCGCCGGATGGTAAGGTTATGAGATACCTGTTCGGCCTCTATCCGCTTTCAATGGATGTGAGGCTCGCGCTGATTGAGTCGGCAGACGGCAAAGTCGGCAAGTTCCCTATAGTCGGCAAGATTGCCCTGGCGTGTTATTCGTATGATACCAAAATTGGCGGGTACAGGATAAACCTGATTTTTATTCTGCAATTGTCAGGATTTATGTTCGCCATTTTGACAGCAGTAATTGTTTTCTTATACGCAAGGAATTTGAAAAAGAAAAGACGGGCTGAGTTTCGGCCCTTAGAAAATCAGGAGGTATAAAATGCTAAAGCAAGTGGTGAGATTATTGATGGCCGCGCTTGTCGTATCAATACCGTACGCGGCGGCGGCAGCCGAAAGAGTAGTTGATCCTGTTAAGTCCTGGGACAATCACCTTAAGACATGGGCGGTGGTAGGGACTGTTGTTTATCTGACAGTAACAATACCGCTTATATACTTCGTATTTAAGTACAGGAGAAAGCACAAGGACGAAGATGGGGCCTATATAGAAGGAAACACGGGCCTTGAAATCCTGTGGACGATAATTCCGATGATAATAATCATTATGCTTGGAGTTCAGTCGTGGGCGGTCTTTAACGACTTAAGAGAGGTGCCAAAAGACCATATTGAGGTGAAAGTGGTTGCCTTTATGTATGGCTTTGAGATGTACACACCCGAGGGGATTAAGACGTTGAATGAACTGCGCGTACCCGTAGGCAACGTAAAGGTGAACCTTACGAGCAAGGACGTAATCCACAATTTTGCCTTGCCAGCTTTCAGAACCCGCGAGGACATGGTAGCGGGCGAGAATACGTATCTCTGGTTTTATGCAAAGGAACCCGGTGAGTATCCGGTATATTGCGCAGAGTTCTGCGGCTCAGGGCATTCGTCGATGCTTGCGAAGGTTATTGTTATGAAGAAGGAGGACTACGAGGCGTGGGTTAAGTCGAAACAGTCTGAAGCTGCAACTGCCACACTTACTCCTGAAGCAAAAGGCAAAAACCTCGTAGAGAGCCTTGCCTGCCTTGGCTGCCACGGCATAGCCGGTGAGACAAAGGCCGGCCCAGCCTTAAACGGCCTGTTCGGAAAGACTGAAGAGCTGGAGGACGGCACTAAGGTCGTCGTCGATGATGCGTTCATCAAAGAGAAAATAGCAGACCCGAAGGCAAAACCGATAAAGGGATTCGGCCACATAATGCCCCCGAACATGCTGACTAATGAAGAATATGAAGCCATCGCGGCTTACTTAAAGACAATAAAATAAAGGAGGTTTAGAGATATGACAACGGCACAACCTACTGGATTTAAGTCGTGGCTTTTTACGACTGACCATAAGAAGATAGGGATAATGTATCTGGTCACGTCGCTGGTGTTTTTTGTAGTGGGACTGCTGCTTGCGTTCGTAATGAGGACGGAGCAGCTTGACATTACCAAAAAAGTGATAATTGACGCGGACCTCTACAGCACGGCCTTTACGATTCATGGCGCCGCAATGGTGCTGTTTTGGATGATACCGGTGTTGACGGGCTTTTTTGCCAACTACATGATACCCCTGATGATAGGCGCGCACGACGTGGCCTTTCCGCGGCTCAACGCGCTGAGCTACTGGTTATATGTGATGGCTGGGTTGATAGCGGTTATGGCCCTTATATTACCGGGAAGGCTCGACACGGGCTGGACAGGTTATCCGCCCTATTCAATCGTAGGGCCGTCAAATACCGCGTTTTATGTATTCGCCGTACATCTGCTCGGGGCGTCGAGTATTGCCGGTGCGGTTAACTTTATCACAACGATAATCACACTAAGGGCGCCCGGGATGAAGTGGGGAAGGCTGAATCTCACAGTGTGGGGGCTTTTCGGAGGGTTTATCATTCAGCTTGTCGGTGTGCCAGTCCTGGCCGCCGCAGTTACGCTCCTGCTTTTTGACAAGTACCTTGGGACGAGTTTTTATGACGGGACTAAGGGTGGAAGTCCGATTCTTTATGAGCATCTGTTCTGGTTTTACGCGCATCCGGCGGTTTACGTAGTGGCGCTTCCGGTGTTTGGCATAGTGTCGGATATAATCTCGACTTTCGCGAGAAAAAAGGTATATGGCTACACCAGCATGGCCATAGCCATAATGATAATCACGGTTGTGGGGTTTGAGACATGGGTACACCACCTCTATGTCGCCGGTACACTGAACTGGACAAGGGTAGTGTTTATGTGGGGGACGATAGCAATCGGCGTTCCAACGGGCATTAAGACATTTAACTGGCTGGCAACGCTCCACAAAGGCTCAATCGAATTAACCACCCCGATGCTTCACGCCCTCGGGTTTATATCCCTGTTTACAATTGGCGGGGTAACCGGCATAGCAAACGGACTGCTTGGACTGGACATCCAGATACATGATACGCAGTGGGTCGTGGCGCATTTCCACTACGTATTGGCAATAAGCATGTCCATGCTGTGTATGGGCGGCATTTATTACTGGTTTCCGAAGTTTACCGGCAAGATGTATAACGAGAAGCTCGGCAAGATAGCATTCTGGATAACCCTCATTGGCGCAATGATAGCCTTCCTGCCGCAGCATACTCTCGGCCTTGACGGTATTCCCAGAAGGTACTGGAAACTCCCTGCGAAGTATGCCCCTGAGATGAGGATTGCCGTTATATTCTCTTATATCACAATTGCCGGATTTCTTATGACGCTCTATAACTTCGTCCATTCGGCGATAAAGGGAGAGAAGGCGCCCGCCAATCCGTGGAACTCAAAGTCCTTAGAGTGGCAGATACCATCGCCGCCGCCATTTTACAATTTCGAGAAAATCCCCACGATTACCGAGGGGCCATACGAATACGGCAAACCTGCGGAGGAACCCGCTAAGTCGCATTAGCCACACTGCATTACACATTGAGGTGGGGGGACAAGGCCCCCACCTCAATAACACCAGCGTTCTTAATTGTGGATAAACTTAAGGAAATAAGCGTTAGACTGAAAAGCGCCGGCATTCAGGACGCTGAAAAGGAGGCCGAGGCGCTTCTGTGCCTTGCCCTGAATATTGAGAGGCCAGCCCTCTATTCACGCGATGTTGATGAAATAACAGATATGACCACGGCCGGTACACTGGATTCCATGATAGCCCGCAGGCTTGCCCGTGAGCCGCTTCAGTATATCGCCGCTGAGGTCGAGTTCTTTGGACTGCCCTTAATGGTCGGGCACGGCGTGCTTATTCCACGGCCAGAGACTGAACTTCTTGTCGAGCAGATTACGGAAATTCTCAGGGGCCGTAGCATGTCAAACTTTAAAATACTTGACCTATGTACGGGAAGCGGATGCATCGCCCTTGCGCTTGCGAAGCAATTTTCAGACTCGGCCGTCCACGCGGTAGACATATCGGAAGAGGCCCTTAACTATGCCGGGGCAAATGCCGCAGCCAACAATATTTTAAACGCCGTATTCTATCATGGCCACCTGTATGAACCCGTTAATGCCATGAGTTTTGATGTAATCATCTCCAATCCCCCATATATAAAAACTGCCGACATAGGCCGGCTTGCCCCTGAGATTCAGCTCTATGAACCCATCGGGGCACTCGACGGCGGCCCTGATGGGTTGCATTTCTACAGGGAAATCATCGCCGGGGCCGGAAGCCATCTAAACACAGGCGGCATCATGGCCCTTGAGCTTGGAGATACGCTGGCTGGCGGCGTAATGGAAATAGCCCGCACCGCGGGCTATGGCAACCTCACACTCAAGGCCGATTACTCATCCAGGGAGAGATTTCTTATAATCCATGGATAAGCCGCCGGATAAACTCTCAATCGTCCCGCCCCTTCCAGGCGTCTATCTGTTTAAAAACGCCAAAGAAAAGGTACTCTACGCCGGTAAGGCACGAAGCCTCAGAAACCGCCTCAGAAGCTATTTTCATAAGAGCATCTCAGGTGATCTGAGAAAATCCGCCCTCGTTGCGGAGGCCGCGGACTTCTCCTTCGTCGTCACCGAAAACGAGATCGAAGCCCTCGCCCTTGAGTCCAATTTCATCAAACAGTACAGGCCAAAGTATAATGTCATCCTCAAAGACGACAAGAACTATCCCTATATTAAGATAACCGTCACACAACAGTGGCCGGGTATTGAGCTAGTCCGCCGCTTTGACCACAGCGGCGATGTCTATATTGGGCCATATGTCTCATCGCGGGGAATGAGAGAGACGCTTGATTTTATCAGAAAATATTTCCTCATCAGGACATGCAGGTATAAAATCGAAAACCTCAAACGGCCCTGTGTCGAATATCAGATAGGACACTGCGGCGCCCCCTGCGTGGGCCTGATAACCAAGGAGGACTATCTGGCCGCCGTTGACGAGGCAATCGGATTTCTGAAAGGGGAAAAGCAGACCCTGCTGTCCAAACTCACGCAAGCGATGAACGCCCACTCAGACGCGCTGCGCTATGAAAAGGCCGCGCTGCTAAGAGATAAAATTGCCGCGATACGCGGTACATGGGAGATGCAAAAGGTGATAGACCCGGCCCTTGCCGACACTGATGTAATAGGATATTACGGCACTGCAGGCGAGGGCATGTTTAACGTATTTTTCATCCGAAACGGTGTGCTGGCCGGTGTCAGGGATTTTCACCTGAAAGACCTCAAAGGGCTGTCCTATAAACAACTCCTCTATACATTTATAGAGCAGTTCTACAATAAAGACATCATCCCGCCGGGGCGAATACTTGCAGGGCAAAAACCGGCACAACCGGGTTCGCTAAGGGCATGGCTGAAAAAGAGACGGGCAAGCGCGGTTGAGATAATCACCCCATCAGGTGATGCCGGCGGCATCGACGAAAAGGCCGCAGGTATCCTATTGATGGCCAATGAAACCGCCAGGCGAAGCCTTTCCCTCAAGCGCGGCTCCATGGATACGGCCGTCCTGGAGGAGCTTATGCAGAGGCTTAAACTTGCTCAGCTCCCCACGGACATCGGCGCGTTTGACGTATCGACCATATCGGGAAGCGAATCGGTTGGGGCGTTTATCCGCTGGCGGGACGGGCGCTTCGCGAAGGACTCATACAGGCGGCTTAGGATAAAGACCGTTACCGGCGTTGACGACTATTCAATGATGGCTGAGATATTTACAAGAGCAGCTAAAAACCTCGACGATGGATTTCCCCCGCTGTTGGCCATAGATGGAGGAAAGGGACAGCTTGAGAGCGCCCTTTCCGCGTTGAGGCATTTACGCTCCGAAGGACTCTTTCAGGATAGAGAGATAGCCGTAGTTTCGATAGCAAAAAACCCGGACAGGGTTTTCATCCCCGGGGCGCTGCGGGGAATAAACCTGGAGGATGGCTCACAGTCCTCTCTTTTTCTTAAGAGAATCAGAGACGAGGTCCACCGCTTTGCAATCACCTATCACAGAAAACTCAGGGAGCAGAGGATGAAACGCTCACCGCTTGAGTTGATTAAGGGTATATCAAAGAAACGCCGCCTTGAACTGTTAAGACACTTCGACGGCCTCGAAGCAATTCGAGAGGCAACGGCAGAGGAGATAGCGTCGTTGAAGGGGTTTAACATGAAACTGGCCGAGTCAATCCTGTCGGAATTAAAACGGAAGTAAAAAAAGGCAATAATAACGGGCAGTAATATTGACGCGATAAACAGCAGATGCATATACTATAACAGTAAAATTATTATTAGCTATGCTCAGATTAAAGTCATAAATGAGGTGGATTTATCCTCTATGATTCGTTAATTCCTTTTCTATCGCTATCAGGACAAATTGATTGAGCGAAATACCCATTATTTTTGCTTTTATCGCTGCTTTTTTGTGTAAATCAGGGTTGATTCTGACATTAAAACTGCCTTTATACGATTTTCCGGGTTCCTTTCCAACCTCTTTGCATAGCTCAAGATAGTCATCTACTGCCTCATGAAAATTTGTTACCAGCTCCTCAACCGTCGATCCTTCATAAGAAACCAGATCAATAATCCCCTCAATTTTCCCATGAAACACCATATCCTCTTCACTAAAACAGACAGAACCGATTAACCCTTTATGAACCATAATATTTTTCATTTCAACACCCCTGTTTCTTTAAGAGAATTTATAATATCCGTTACCTGATAAGGCTTTAAAATCTGTCCGGGATGCGGTTTGTGAAGCCTCAGCACATGTTTCGTTATTACATTCTTAAAAGCTGCCCTCGACCCGCCAGTTTTACCGCATAGGGCCTTATCGTATCCATAATGCCTCAACAGAATCACAAGCTCATCAAAAGTAAAATCCTTAGGCTTGGAGAGGAATCTATTAATAAGCTTGTCGATTTTACCCACTAACTGATTATAACAGATTTACTTAATTAGTGCAACGGTTGCATCTTGTTGTGAAGGAATTCTCAGTATTGACACAATCCGGCCAGTGGGAGTATGGTAATTTCACAGGATGAGTTGGGAATTATAACAGAAATAAAAAATAACGGCAACTTCTCATAGCCTTATGCTAACATAAACATAAGGCCTGAGATGGAAATCGCACGATTAACTGTTATTGCCGAACAAAACGCACTGACGATGGCTCAGTCGTGTTTGCAGTCATTCTGTGATTACTGCTCGCTAAACAACAGCGATTTCAGCAACCTGTCCCTTGCCGTTGAAGAGGTGTTTAACTACTGTGTGGGACTGGTTAAGGACACCAGGCCCGCGGCAACAGCCTACCAAAGCAAGGAACACAATCGCCAGATTACGCTGAGATTCAGCTTCGACTCCACGATGGCCGATATAATTATCGAACACCACGGGCGCGCCGGTTTGCTGGAGAAGTACTTTTCCCCAGGTACAATAAAAAAAGACATCCCGCTGACATCGTTTGAGGCCGTCGGGCTGCACCTTGCAAGCGAGGTTATGACTAACTTCTCATACTATGCCATAGGCGATTCCCATATATTTAACCTGAACTACCTTATCAAAGAAGCAGACCCATATGCGGCAGCCGAAGAAGAAATAAATATTAAACTCAGAGAGAGATTTAAACGCCTTGCCTCAAACACCCTTCGGATAGAGGCAAAAAAACTGATCTACATAAACCCACGCAACATCAAGAAACCCGAAGCGGCCGACCTGATACTGATAACCGGCATCGACGACGAATATTGCTCAGTAGAAGACATTAAAAAACTCTTCAAAGAGAGACGTACAATAATAGTTGCGCCGACCAGCTGCGCGGCGATAATACCGCCGGCCCTTGACGTTGTAACAGTAAAGGCCGGAGACACGGCAGAAGTAGCCGGTATCAAATTGAACATTGTACCAGGACATAATCCACACATGACTGAGTTACTGAATGAAACAAGATACGTAGGATACATCTTTAACATCCTGAGCAGGGCAGTTTATGTTGCCGGAGATACGGCCTTAATTCCTGAAATGAAGAATCTGAGAGAAATAGACACGGCTTTTATCCCCATAAACGGTAAACTTGGTATGCCGGTGAACGACGCACTGCGCGCCGCGCTATATATCAAACCGCGCGTAGTAGTGCCCCTTAGCTACGCAAACCTTTCGTACGATGACCCGGACATAAAATTCTTCGAGACTAAACTCAAGGGACACATAGAAGTCTACAAGTTGGAGGCTGAGTAATTGTGGGGTCAAGGGGGCGCGCTCCCTTGCGGGAGCTTGAGGGCAGCGCCCTCAATGTATCTAAGCAGTTCATCTTTTATCCGTGGAATGTCTTTGTTGTTCCCGTGTAGTCCACATTTAATCAGCATTTTATATATCTCAAGAACAATCGGCTGAGAAACAGATAATTTGCCGTTTGTGAAAACCTCAAGCGGAGTACCGATTCCAGCTATTTTTGCGTTATCCATGACGATAATACGATCGGCCCACTCATAAGCCAAATCAACATTGTGGGTTGACATAATAAGCGTTACGTTGTTTTCACGTAATTTTGAAAATATGTTTAGTATCTTTTCCTTATGGACATTATCAATACCGGCAATCGGCTCGTCAAGCACGATTACCTCCGGCTCCATAGCAAGTACACCGGCAATGGCGGCAAGTTTCTTTTCTCCATGGCTCAGAAAGTGTGTGGGCCGTCCCTTTAACTCATAAATCCCACAGGCCTTAAGCGAGCCGTCAACCCTCCCTATGGCCTCCTCCGGCGATAGCCCCAGATTCATCGGGCCAAACGATACGTCCTCCGCAACTGTGGCCGAAAATAGTTGAACCTCGGGGTCCTGAAATACGACGCCGACACGCCTCCTTAAAGATGAAAGAGTCTTACGATCATATGTGATTTCTTCTCCATTAAAGAAAATTTTCCCGCTTAACGGACGTAATACCCCGTTTAAGTGAAGTAATAACGTGGTCTTGCCAGCACCGTTTGCCCCTAACAGGGCATATCTCAAGCCTTTTTCAATACTGAGAGATATATTGTCTAATACAGTAATAGCGCCGTATTTGAACGTTATATTTTTTACTTCTATCATCTTGAGCAGAGATTCCCAACTGCTATTAAAACAACATCAGAGACAGTGATGACAACAATATTAACTGCTGAGAAATTGAATTGCCGTTGCATAATACGGAGTTCACCGGTGAATCCCCTTGACTGAAGCGCGGTGTTCAGATTGTCCGCGTGGCGAAACATTCGCGCGAAAAGGTTGGAGATTAAAATCCCCGCCGAGCGATACGCTCTCTTAAGCGTGCTATAACCTAAACGCGAGGCCTGTGCGGTGTGCGTCTTTTGCATAATATCCATAAATACGAATATAAATCTGTACGTCAGGCCCATCAGCTCTACTATAACCAACGGCACACGGATTTTCCTGAGCACCGATAATGTATCGGCAACCGGGGTAGTGAGAATCAAAAAATAAAAACACGACACAGCGGCAGCGGCCCGTAAAAACACGCATAATGCCTCATGGAAATCCATAGAATTGAAGGCAATGGCAGCACTGCCAAAAAAAATAAAAACAAACGCTAAAGACATAATCTTAAGATAATACCAAAAAGGAATCTTCGCTATAAGCAAAACTACAACAGCCATCATAACAATAACCGTTAAATGTACCGCGGTTGAGCCGCTAATAAGAGAAATCACCGTAAAAGACAATGAAAAAGCTATCTTCTCAACCGGATGAACATCTCTTAACGCATTGCTGTATGCTAATCTATCAGGCACAGGCGTTTAGCGTTTGGGGAAGCCCCTCTTTCTTTTACGCGTGATATAAAAGAATATGAAGCCCGCCCCGAAGGCGGCCTGCAACACAAATCCGAGCGTTTCGGCATCCTTCTCCGGATTCAAAAGCGGCTTAATCCATCGTACATGGCCGGGGTTAATTTCATTTACAAGTGCCGACCCCTTGTCGTCGCTGCCCGTAAAATCAGATGTCTTGTAAATTATAGCCGGAGTTAATGCGATTAAAACCAGCAGCGCGGCCAACGAGATATTTTTAATCGAAAACATTTAAGCCTCCTCGCCAGCCAGAGCTTTAAGTTCCTCGGCGCTATTGGCGGTTAAATAATTATATACAAATACGGTCAGAATCCCCTCGCCAATGGCAATGGGGACTTGTGTGATGGCAAATATCGTCAAAAATTTCACAAATGAAGCGGCCAGCCCGCCGATTTCAGACGGAAACGCCAGAGAAAGTTGAAACGACGTGACGATGTAAGTGGCTAAATCACCCAACACCGTAGCCGTAAACACCGCAAACCACATTGGGGCCTTTGCGTATTTGAGCGATTTAAACAAGAAATAAGAAACCATCGGCCCCGCAATCGCCATTGAAAACACATTTGCCCCAAAGGTTGAAATCCCCCCATGGGCAAGTAACAAGCCCTGAAATACTAAGGCAATCCCGCCAAGGACGCTCATCACAGAAGGCCCAAAGACAATCGCCCCAAGCCCTACCCCGGTGGGATGAGAAGAGCTTCCCATCACCGATGGGATCTTCATAGCTGAAAGTACAAAGACAAACGCGCCGCAAAGCCCCAACAATAATTTCAATCTCATGTTATCTTGTGTAACCTTCTTAACCATCATAACCCCATAAATCAAAAACGGAAGCGAAAGAGCATACCAAAACACGCACCATCCAAAGGGCAAAAACCCCTCCATAATGTGCATTGCATAGGCGGGGCGCGGAGTAATAACTATAGCCGCCACTGCCGCAAATAAACCAAAATATTTCAAATATCCTTTCATGCCCCTCCTAATAATAACGGAGCAAGTTAAATGCCCGCTCAATTCGATTAATAAATGCCTCGCGCACGTCGGCGTAAAACCCGAGGGACTTGACAAAGCTGCCGCCCTCATGGGGGACGCTGAGGTAGTCAACCTGAAGGCCGAGTGATTGCAAATTTGCCCTTAAACTTCGGTCTTCACCCAGCAAATCTTTTTCTACATGGAGGCCCGAAACGTAAAGCAATGGAATAATCCTGGCCTTCTTAAAGGGTTTGCAGATGGATGCGATTTTCCCAAGGACAATATCCATTGAGGGCATCCCGTCGATAGTAGCAAAACAGACGTTCGGATATTTGTGCGTTAAATAATAATCAAGCCCCTGATAGAGAATATTAGCCGGGTCGGCAGCGAGTGGTGTGCCGTGGGCCACAGTAACATTTATACCTTCATCTTTGGCGATGAAATCCTGAGCGATAGCAGCCATAATCTCGTCGATAAACTGCCACCTGTGGAACAGGGTCTCACCCATAGCAACGCGCAGGCCGGGGAAGTTGACGCACATCTCTACGAGAGCCTGGTACTCGGTGCCGGGGACAATCTGAAGGGGTTGAACGACGGCCTTTCTGTAGCCATGTTCTTCAAGGGAGGCAAGGGCCTGAAGAATGCCCGGGGAGCCGGTCTTTTCCCTGACTATCTCAGAGGTATACGCCCAGAGGATATGAACCTCGGGGAGGCGCGCCCGAACATCGGCGTCGAATGTCTCGTAGGCGGCCTTGCCTCGTGAGGACGTACCAAACGCGGCAATAACCAACGCCTGGGAATCCTTGAGATTGCGTTTTTTCAGTTTTCTCTCTTTCATATAGTAACAGTTGAAAGAGAGGGCGCGAAACTCAAATAAAACACAAACGGCCAAACCATAACCATCCACCCTCGTGGTTAACAAAATAACTGGACAGGTCTTCCGGCTTTGGGCAAACCTACTAACCCGCCTTCCCAAGGCCATTTCCCACACAAGTAGTGAGGCGGCCTCAGTGGCTAACCTATTGGGTTTTCGTTCCCATCACGGCTGCGGGGCAGCGGAAGTCTTACACTTCACTTCCCTTATATCCAGCCTTGCAAAAATCACAAACGATACTCAAGAAAGTATAACATGGCAGGCAGACTAAAATCAACGTCTCAGAAATTCCCTTTCATAGAAAAATAAAGCTTGACATAACTCTCCATATATGCTACTATAAAATCAGTCGCCTCTGTGAGTGTAAGAGAGTAGAAGTCGGGGGTGATGATAGGAGTTAACAGATGTTGAAGTGTCACACAGAGTAAGGGGCCAGCGTTTCTCATAGCTGGCCCTTCTCAATTTACGCACCCCGGCCCCACGCACCCCGGCCCCACGAGTTCCCGGCCCTTGCCCCTCGGATAGCAAAAAGTTGTCCCATCTTGTTTTTCACGTAATCCCTCTCTCTACTTTAGGGTGGTACTTGACAATAGCTGGCTGGGCAATTATAATAGTCTCTTACCGGTATATTAATCTAATGAAGAGAAAATTGAAGATCTTAGGACGCCGTCAAGATTCATGCCAAACTCCGGCGTCTGGATCTCCCGGGCA
>PEAC01000049.1 GCA_002753305.1 Nitrospirae bacterium MYbin6 | reverse complement strand
ATTAGCAATACATATATTGCTCAAAACCCTCTTTTATCTCGAACGTAAGGGTTGCCTCACCGTCCTTAGTGAAGTTTAGGATTGGGTATATCTCAGACTGGTAATAGCCCTCTTCGTCATAAAAGGACTTTAGTTTTTTGACATTGTCCTGAATCAGCGTGTTATCCGAGATAGAGCCTGCCGTGATGGTGATTTTCTCCTTGAGCTTTATATCGTTTAATTCGTTGTTGCCGTAAAAGGCAATCTTGGTTATCGTAGGTTTTTCCTTGACTACGTAGATGACCTTCAGGCCCCCCTCGAAAAACTCAGTCTCTACCTTGATGTCGTCGAAATATCCAAGCCGGTAAATGGCCTTGACATCCTCGGATATTTTGTCCTGTGAAATGGGTTGGTTTGTCTTTTGTGTGAGTTTGGCCTTTATCGCCCCCTCTTCGATTCTCTTCAGACCCTTTACCTCTATGGAGATAACGAGAGGTTCGACGGCGGGTGCCGCATCTGGCGAACGTTCAACGCTGGGGGGGCGCTCCGGGGGATAATTTTCGGCTGCGGCATAGGCCGGATAGTTAAACGTCAATAATAACATAAGCGCCGGAAGTAATCGTCCTAAGTGATTCGTTTTCATTTGGTTTTCCTCAAAAGCTACATACGTTTAATTTAGGCGCTTTAGAAATTATGCGCGCTATTTAACTGCCCCAATAGTATAAGCATTTACGCAGGCGATGTAAATAGTTTTTTTATAAAAAAGCTGCGGAGAGTGAAATTATTTTTCCAGTGCCGCTGTTTATACCTCAGCAATGGCAGATAGCGTGGGTTTTGAGCAATATATGTATTGCTAATCCTGCCGGAAAATTATATAATCACCAGATGGATGAAACCAGAAAGTACCATATGCCGGAGGGTTTTTTAATCTCCACCGCCGAGGCTGCCGTAAAAAGGCCCGGACGTAAGGATATAGCCATAATATATTCGACCGTCAGCGCCGTTGCGTCGGGTGTGTTCACCCGGAATCTCGTCAGGGCGGCCCCTGTGGTTTTAGATGCCGAAAGGATAAAGCACGGCACAGGCAGGGCAATCGTGGCCAACAGCGGAAATGCCAACGCCTGCACGGGCAAGCGCGGCATGGCAGACGCCGAAAAAATGTCCCTCGCAGTCGCTGATACTTTAATTATCCCGGACTCCGAGGTGTTTGTTGCCTCAACAGGGGTCATCGGCACGCCGCTGCCTTTGGCGCGGATGTTGCCGAAGATCAGGGAAGCCGCTGGAAACATCGGCAACTCAACATTGCTTGATGCGGCACACGCCATTATGACCACCGACTCGTTCCCCAAAATCGCCTCGGCACGGTTTAAGGTATCTGGCAAGGACGTAACAATCGCGGCTGTTGCAAAAGGCGCCGGCATGATCTGCCCAAACATGGCCACAATGCTTTGCTTCATCCTGACGGACGCCTCCATCACAAAAGACGCCCTTGATGAGGCGCTCCTCTATGCCACTGAACAATCCTTTAACCGTATCACTGTCGATGGAGACATGAGCACCAACGACACTGCCATAGTCCTTGCCAACGGACTTGCGGGAAATAAGGCTGTCCACACAGGCACAAAGGCCTTCGGTGTATTTAAAAATGCCCTTACCGGCGTCCTGATGAGCCTTGCCGAGATGATGGTAAGAGACGGCGAGGGGGCAACGAAGGTGCTTAAGGTGCTTGTTAAGGGCGCTCAATCTGAAGAAGCCGCATTGATATTTGCGCGGGCTATTGCGAATTCCCTGCTGGTCAAGACCGCCGTCTACGGCTGCGACGCCAACTGGGGAAGGGTTATCGCCGCTGCCGGGGCCACCGGGGCCGCCTTCGACCCGGACACCGTTGACATATACTTTGGAAAGGTTAAGGTGGTGAAAAACGGCCTTACAACAAAAAAAGACGCAAAGGCCGCAATTGAACTGAAAAACAGCACCGTAACGCTTACGATAGACCTCAAAATGGGCAAGGCCGCCGCCCAGTTGATGAGCTGCGATTTGACTGAAGAGTATATTAAAATCAACGCCGAATACAGGACTTAAGGTTTTAATGGAGTGTTACAGCAAACCTGGTATCAGGCCCCGGCAGACGGGAAATACCTGTAAGTACTGTAGCTGCTTTCGCCTTCCGCCGCCGTTGTCTTGTTAAATATAACGCCGGAGAGCTTTGTGCCGGTTACCGTGATGTTTGAGATGGCATTTTTTAAGGCTTCATGTGTGACCGCGCCACTCGCTATGACGACAATCATGGCCCCCGCCGCGTTGCCAAACAGTATGGCATCGTCACTGGACAAGACCGGCGGCGTATCTATCAGAATAAAATCGAACCGCGCCTCAAGTTCGGCAAGCTGCTCTCTGAAAGCAGGAGACGCCGGGACATTCGAGGCATGTCCTGTCTGCTTCCCCGCGGCGATTATCGACACACCGTCCGTGGAGGTCTCCATTATAAGCGCTGAGAGCGTTTTGCCAGTGAGTATATCCGTAAGCCCCGGATCCTGAGAGAGGCGATAATGGCCGTGAAGCGCCGGACTTCTCATGTTGCCGTCTATCAGCAGGATCTTTTTCCCCGATGAGGCCAGAGTTGCCGCAAGATTTACAATTGTATAGGTCTTTCCCTCCGAGGCGGATGTGCTCGATACGGCAAAGGACTTTGGGCGGTTCCTGCCAAGGAATATGTCCAGGCTGTTGCCGATTGTCCGGAAAGAATCCGGGACGGACGGCTTAACTGTGTCGCCTGTACCCTCAGATTTTGTAATAACACCAAGGACAGGCAGATTTTTGTATGGTTTAATATCCGTGGGGCCTTTGACGGTACCGTCGAGATATTCCATGAAAAATGCTCCGACTATCCCTATAGTAAGGCCCATGACAAGGGCTACGGCGGCATTAAGCGGCAGCTTTGGATGCCGGTGCTTGCTTCCCTCGTGGACAATGGCCTCTTCGATTACCGTGATATTGGATAAGGCAATGTTCTCGGCCAGCTCCACGCGATAGCTATGGGTCAGGAAGTTGCTGTACACGGTCTTTGTGGCCGTGGTGTCCTGGTCGAGGAAGTTGTGCGTGAAGTACTTATCCGGCAGTGAGTTCAGCTCATCCTCGTATTTCTTTATTACGGACGGATATATGGAGTTTTGGGCCTCATAGGTGCTTAGTTCTACGTAGTAATCGAGGAGTTTTTTCCGGCTGTCGTTATATACGGAATCGACTCCGAGCAGGCTGGGGTCCATCATTTTCTGGTACTCTTGCTGCATCAATTCCTTTGTCTGGGCTATTTGATTTTCATAATCCACGATAGCAGGATGGTTTGGTGTATACTTGGATTTTGCCTCGGCGAGGTTCAGGTACAGGGTCGCGAACTGCTTTTTATACGCGGTTATAATGTCGCTTTGGCCGACACTGGTTATATCCTGAGTGCTGATGTTTTTAAGCTTTGACTCCAGCAGAAAGATTGCCGATTTGGTCTTCGAGATGGACAGGTCGTTGTTGTACTTACTTGTCTTCATTTTCTGCATCTGCTCTATCACGTACTGGGCCTGGTTGTCCAGGGATGCGGCCTTTTCTCTGAGTTGGAAGTCCTTTACGGCCTGCAGGCTTTTCGTATAGTTTTGCCGGATCTTGTTCATATTGCCGTCTATAAACGTGCGTACCTCACTGTAGTTGCTTCTGAGGCGTTTAATCTCGGTGGCGACGATGGCGCCGGCCATGGCGTTTGCAATGTTTTTGGCCTCCTCCGGGTTGGATGACTTTGCCGTAACATTATAAATGTCGGTATCTTCGTATTGCTCTATCTTGATATTCGGCCTGGGAAAGAGTTTTGCCATGAGTGAGGACTCAAGCAGCCTCTCGGCTGTAATCGGCTTCTTTGTCGATTCTACGTCCACGCCAAAGGCCTTTAATACAGGTTTGGAAAATGGTATGGCCTTCATTATCCTGTACCTGACGCGCTCCCATTTCAGGTCCAGTTGTTCTATTACCTGTTCGGCGTTTGGCCTGAGGGCGGTTAAGGCCAGGTAGTCCGCCCGGTCGGTACTCGATGTGGCCGACTGAAACTGCTCGCCCGTCACGCCTATGGCAGAGTTTAAAAAGAAATTGGTTGGCGGCTTTCTCAGCAGCACCTTGGCCGTTGAGTCATACCACGGGGTTATCAGTAATGTTACCGCTACTACGGTGATAAACGTTATAACAACCGAAAGTATTACAAACTTTCTCCTTCGGCGCAGGACTTCAAGAAATCTCAATAGTTCCATTTTATGCCTTTATCCTGATTTTATTTATCCCAGGCGTATCATGCACTTTCCGTCCTGCCTGTCGACGGACTTTCCGAGCGCCATGAGTGTTTCGTTAAATTCATAATATGAGGTAATAATGTTCTTTACCTGAAGCCTTCCGGTCGAAAGTAGCCTTATGATATTGTTGTATATGCCGTAGCCGGAGTGTCCCCTGGCGCCTATGATGCTGTTAGCGCCGGAGACCAAGACATCAAGCATGACCTCGACACTGGTTGCAGAGCGCCCAAGGTAGATTAACTTGCCGTTTACGGCTAGGGTGTTCTCCATCTCCGGCACGGTGTGCCGGGCGGCCCCGGCCGCTTCGATTTGCAGTTCCGCGCCGTAGCCCTCTGTCAGATCCATTATCTTTTCTCTGGGCAATATACCGATTCTCTCCAGGTCTATGACATTAAATACGTAATCTGCACCAAGGGCCTTAGCTATGTCAAGCCTTTTATTTTGCACGTCGAATGCGATTATCAGATTAGCCCCGGCAATCCTTGACAACGCCACCGCGGCAAGCCCGATTGGGCCGGTCCCGAAGACCACTACGGACATACCCGGCCTGATCCCCCCGCCTCCGATAAAAATCCCGTTATAGGCGCAGCCTATCGGCTCTATCAATGCCCCCAAGTCAAATATGTCGTCCTCTGAATATATGCGCCTGAGGCCGTTTATCCCCCAGCAGTGCCGCTCTTTGGCCGCGATGAACTCTGCCAGCGCCCCGGCCGTGGTTATCCCTACAAGCTCGACATTCTCGCACTGGTTAAATGCCCCGCTCCTGCATGGAGTGCATATGCCGCACCAGTTGATGCTCTCAACGGCCACCATGTCGCCTTCTTTGAAGTTCCTGACTGCCCTGCCTGTTTTTACGACAACACCTGAGTACTCATGTCCTATTGTCTGAGGCAGGCTCACAGGGCCGGAGAACTGGATATAGCCGTCCGCGCTGGTCTCGTATAAATGGGTGTCAGAGCCGCAGATGCCGCATCGCTTTACGGCTACCAGCAGTTCGTCATCCATGATGTTGGGCGTAGGGATGTCTTTTATCCCAAATGTGGGGTTGCGCCATACGCTGCTTCCGATTGCGGCCCGTTTTCTTGCGGTCTCCTCCGTAGTTGGCTTATAGCCGTCTTTTGGGGCCCACTGCGCATCGGCTACGAAGGCCTTCATGCTGAGACCGCCTTTGAGAGGATTTTCCCCGCCGATTGAGCCAGGGTTTTCTTGTCAATCTTTCCACTTCCTATTTTGGGCAGTTCGTCTATGATTCGCATCTTCTTGGGTATCATATAATGAGCCATGTTTTTATTGCAATAGTGCAGGATTTCGTCTTCGGTTGCCGAGGCACCATCGTGTAAAACGACAAAGGCGGCCGGGACGTCGCCTCTTAGTTTGTCTTCGACTCCGATTACCGCGGCCTCTTTTATCGCCGGGTGCTCCAGCAATACAAGCTCTACCTGCAGGGGATATACCTTGAGGCCGGCTACCTTTAGTAGTCCGCTTTTTCTGTCCGTAAAGTAGAAGAATCCGTCTTTGTCCCTCCAGCCAAGGTCCCCGCTGTGATACCAGCCGTCTATGAGTGTGAATTCACTGCCTTCGATATAACCTGAGATTACGGCCGGTCCCTTAAAGAGCAACTCTCCGGGTTGGGAGACTTTGGCCTCCGTGCCGTCATCGTTTATTACCTTTATATCGTAATATGGACATACCCTGCCCATCGAGCCGTCCATGCGGCAGGCAGACGGTGTGTTGGCTATGGCGATGCCGGTGGTCTCGGTGCTTCCCCATACACATAGGATTGGGATGCCGAAGGCGTTATAAAAACCATTCAATACGTCTGGCCTTGTGTACATGCCGCCACTCTCGGCTATTCTCAGTGTATCTAATTTAAAGTTTTTCGCGTGCGAGGTAAGCATGTCATATAGTGGGGCAATTCCCATCATGGCCGTAACTTTAGAGTAGCAGATGGCAGCGGCCATGGTCTTGGGATTGATTTCCTCAAGCAGGACAATCGAGGCCCCGGTAAAGAGGGCACGCGCAAACAGCTCATGCGGATGGGCAAAGGACGAAAACATGCACATATGCACATCGTCCTGGGTAAAGCCCATAGCTGCAACTGCCGCAGCCGTGTTTACGTATATATTTTCGTGTGTGGCCAACGCCCCTTTAGGTGAAGATGTGGAGCCGGTCGTATAGTTCAGATATGCCAGGGGCTGTTGCCCCATAAGCTGAGTTACGGTATTTGATGGGTAACATGCGCTGTCCCACGGAATAAAACCATTAGGGTGGGGTCTGCCATCCTTGCCGGTTATTATTGTGGTCTGGCAGGCGGACCCGAGGACTTCGCAGTCGATGCTGGCCAGGAGTTTTTCATGTACAACGGCTGCCACAGGGTTAACGGCTAAAATAAAAGAGGCGGCCTCCTGTTTGCCAAGTGTGAAGTTAACCGGTACTGGAAGTGCCCCAAGGCGCACTGTGGCCAGGAATGTGATAATAAGCTCAGGCACGCGCGGCAGTATCATACAGACCTTGCTGCCTTTCTTTACGCCGGCAGCGCTTAAGAACTCGGATAAACCGTTGACAAGCCTGTAGACATTGCCATAGGTCAGCGTCTGCGCCTTGTAGTGGATAAATGCCCTGTCGGGATTGTTTGTCCAATTCTCATTAAGTGCATCATCTATGGTCTTACATTCGTTAATATTTAATTTGCTTACGTTTAACAAGAACCCTTTCTCCTGAGAACAGCCCCTACAGTTAACAACAATATTTTGAGGTCAAGGAGCAGCGATTGGTTTTCGACATATTCAATGTCGTATTTTACCCAGTCTGTAAATCTGCAGGTATCTCTGCCCTTAATCTGCCAAAGGCCGGTGAGGCCGGGTTTGATTCTGAGCCTCACAGTTTTCCAGTTTTCGTCTCCAACCATTTCCTTGCTCTCTAAGGGGCGCGGCCCTACGAGCGACATGTCGCCTATGAGGACGTTGAACAACTGAGGGAATTCGTCGATACTCCATTTTCGTAAAAATCTGCCTGCGCGCGTTATCCTTGGATCGTTTTTCACTTTGAACACCGGGCCGTCGACCTCACTTACGAGTTCGCTTTTGATGCTGTCTGCGTTTTTTACCATCGTACGAAACTTATACATTATAAAATCCATGCCGTTTTTCCCGCAGCGCCGGTGCGAATAGAAAACACCACCTTCAGTGTCTATCATTATTAACACTGCGATAATCAGCATAAACGGTGAGAATATCACAAGTAGCAGCAAACTCCCGGCTATATCGATTAATCTTTTAATCAGTCCGTGCATCATTTAAAACAGATATACTACCACACATCATCATGCGCATGTCTGTTAACCATAGACTTACAATATAACATATCCTGCATAGTATTTACAATATGATCAGCGAAAAAACACCTCTTGATAAGCGATAGGTATTCTGGCAGCAGTGCGGCATGGTTTATCAGGATAAAAGGATGCGCCTTACCTTTGTCATTCAGGGTTTACCAATCAGATAACCCTTTAACTATATTGAAAAAAGTATATCCCCTGTAAATAGTGTTAATGCCCATGGCTAACACCACGTAAGCCGCTAATTTTGTGAGTATACCCCGTGCAGTCGCCCCTAATTTTGCAAATGCCATGCTTACAAAAAGCATCGACGGGAGAGTGCCTATGCCGAAAACCAGCATAAGCCCTCCACCCTTAACAGGACTGCCGGTGGATACCGCCGTTACGGCCACGGCAAAAACAAGGCTGCACGGTATCAGCCCGTTTAAAACACCCCCGAGGAACGACCCCAACAACCGGCCTTTTTTCGTTACCGCATTGTAAAACCTTTTTAATGAATTCAGAGACGCTATACCTATGGAAAGCCTGCGCGGCAAAACACCGAGAATGTCCAGGGCTATTATTGTAACCACCAGACCGGACAGTATCTGGAGTATCCCTTGTACCTTACCGAAAAGCCCTGATTTTTCTATTGCCATGCCCAACGATGCGGCAAGCGTGCCTATTAACGTATAAATCATTATCCTTCCTGTGTGATACGTCAAATATGGCATTAACCCGTCCCCTGCTCCAAGCCTTAGAAAAAACGCCGAGACCAGCCCACCGCACATCCCCATACAGTGAAAACTGCCCAAAATGCCTGCTATGAAGGTAAGTGTGTAGTCCACATCAACCATCCGGTTATTGCCTCCTCACATCAGGCCGCTGATATGCCCTGCCATGGTTTCTATGGTTGTCTCTCCTATTATTTTAACCTTTAAAATCCCGTTTCTGTCCAATATAAATGTAGTCGGCAGGCTAGCGACCCCGTAAGGCTTTGACACAACGGATTCAGTATCCAAAAGCACCGTGTACGTTATATCAAGCTTTTCTATAAAGGTCTCGACGTCCTGTTTACTCTGCGCCACGTTTACCGCTATAACAACCAGGCCCATATCTTTATAGCGTGTGTATAAGAAGTCTATATCACGCATATTATTTATACAATGTGGACATGTATTGGCCCAAAACCGTATCACCGTAACCTTGCCGCTGAAATCTCCAGGTACGTTTACTTTGCTGCCTGCCAGGTCCGGCAAGACAAACCCGGGGACAATGGCTCCGATTTCAGGACGCTGCGAGGACTCCTTGCATGTGGATAGAATGAGTACGGCAAACACAATCAACAATATGCGCAAAGGCTTCATCTCTTTACCTGCTTTAATCCAGGCTGACTTCTCAATCTCAGAGAATTAGTAACTACCGTTATTGAGCTTAGGGCCATGGCAAGAGAGGCAATTGTCGGGTTAAGCATACCGGCTGCGGCAAGAGGAATGGCTATAACGTTATACGCAAACGCCCAAAACAGGTTTTGCTTTATAATGGACATGGTCTTTTTGCTAAGCTCAATAGTCTCCACCACCTTAAAAATATCCCCGCTCAGGAGCGTAACCTGTGCGGCCTCTTTAGCAATATCGGTACCGTATCCGACTGCAAATCCCACGTCACACGCAGCAAGCGCCGGGGCATCGTTTACACCGTCTCCTATCATTCCCACTATGTGTCCTTTTTCCTTGTATTCTCCGATAACCTCTACTTTACGCTCAGGCATGGCACTGGAGACTACCTCTGTTATGCCTAAGAGTCCGGCTATGTGCAAGGCTGTATTGCGGTTGTCACCGGTTACCATGGCCGTGCCTATTCCCATTGCGTGCAGCCTGTCAACCGCGGCCTTAGAGGTCTCTCTTGGACTGTCGGACACGGCTATTACGCCAGCAGGCAATCCGTTTATCGCAACCAATACCGGCGTCTTACCTTTACTGCCAAGCTCAGCGAACTCGCAAGGTAAGCGTTCTATAGAGATTTCGTTGTCCTTTAAAAATAGTTCGCTGCCGACAAGTACTGTATTGCCGTTTACTTGTGCCCTGACACCTTTTCCTGGAAATGACTCAAACACTGTCGGTTCAGGGGGCTTTAGGCCTATCCGCCCGGTATAGTCCAACACTGCGGCGGCGTAGTAGTGTTCGGAGTGTCTCTCTGCGGATGCGGCAAGAGTAAGGACATAACTATCATCCATATCCGAGCTATTGTAAAAATCCGTTACTACGGGTTTACCCTCTGTCAGAGTGCCGGTCTTATCGAGAACCAGGGTGTTTATAGAGCAAGCCCTCTCAAGACTTTCTGCGTCGCGAATGAAAATCCCGTCTTTTGCCGCCCTGCCCGCGGCTGTCATAACCGCGGCTGGCGTTGCAAGGCCCAGCGCGCACGGACAGGATACTACCAGTACCGAAACGGCATTCATCAAAGCGCCCGACAATGGAGTGCCCTTAACAAACCGCCAATATAGCAGCGTGATAGCGGAGATTGACATGACGGCAGGTACGAACCTGGAAGATACACTGTCGGCAAGCCTCTGTATGGGGGCCTTTGAGGACTGGGCACGGTCAACCATTCTTACAATCCCTGAAAGTACGGTGTCGGCGCCTACTGCCGATACCTTGAAACGCATGGTGCCGCTAATGTTCATCGTAGCGCCCGTTAACTTATCGCCCGGCCTTTTTACCACCGGCAGGCTTTCCCCTGTAACCATAGCCTCATCCACCGCAGAACTTCCGGAGAGCACCACGCCATCCAGAGGGATTCTTTCTCCGGGGCGCACGATAATCTCATCACCTGCTTTAATATCGTCTATTGCAACTCTTGCCTCTTCAGTGCCGGTTATGACCGACGCCACAGGTGGCTGCATATCAAGGAGCTTTCTTATTGCATCTCCTGCGTTGGCCTTTGCCCGCTGCTCTAAGTACCTGCCGAAAAGCACAAGGGTTATAATTGCGGCGGTGGACTCAAAATACAGGTGGCTGCGGCCTGTTATCAAGGCCGTTGCGCTGTAGAGGAAGGCTGAACCCGAACCAATGGCAATCAGTGTGTCCATGTTTGCGCTTCCTTGTTTTGCCAGTGTTGCGGCGTGTTCAAAAAAAGGTCTTCCTGCCCATAGAACAACAGGTACGGTCAGGGCAAACTCAATAAATCTGAGTACCGGCGACACGGGCATTGCCATGCCCACCGCTATTACCGGAGCGCTCAGCAGTGCAGATATCAGAAGTCTCTGTCTGGTTTTATTTATGCGCTCTTGCTCTCTTGCCATATGAAGTCTTCTGTGGCTTAATGTATCAAGCGGGTGTGCCTTGTAGCCGATTCGGCCCAGGGCGCTGATAAGCTCCTCCTGGGATATAGCTCCGTATACGTTGACGGTTTCCGAGGCGAAATTCACGTTTGCCCTTTGCACGTCGCTTCGGCGATTTATGACCAGCTCAATAAGCAAGGCACATGATACGCAGGTCATGCCGCTTACGGCCACAGTCCTTTCCTGCAACATGGCGGCAGGGAGTTGTTTTGGACTTGTCCGGGTAAGGCCCTTTTGAGGCATTTTTGAACATATGCCGCCAAGCAGATCCATAAGTCTTCCATAAGTTATATCATTTGGATTAAAGAAGATTATTGCGTTTCCAGAGATATGGGAGGTCTCGACGGATTTAACGCCCGGCAGTTTACTTAAGACAATAGAGAGGATATAAGCCTTTTCCCTGTCATTTTTTACCGCTGGCAGGGCAACCCTTATGCGCCTTTTCAGCCTGTGAACTACGGCATAGCTGCCTGACGCGGTACTCATCTTTTAAATCTGACGTAGAGATAGATAAGGTAAAAGATGGCCAGCCATTTGTTGATATTCCTAAATGGAGCCTTTATTAAGATATTCGTAATTACGTCCCAGTGGAGCTTTATCAGATAAAACAAGACTATCTCGTTAAGCACATGTATCGCCTGTGTCTCTATATTTTCTAATTTTTCGTTCATCAAGTCCATGGCCTTGTCCTGAAGGCCGTTTAATCGTTCATTAATCAATGGATTTCCAGACAACATGTGCAACATTTTCCCTATAAACTCCCCTTTTAGCGGAGACAGGCGGTCTTTCCTGAATTCTCTCCATACAGCCGCAACACTTCCGGCCTTTGCCGGTATTGCCGGAGGGGGAGGTGGCGCTTCTTCTTTAAAGGCCTCATCCGGTAAGAATTCGATGGTCTCTTTAAGTCTCAGGCACAGGTCTTTATAGCTGCAAACCGTATCGTCATATCTGATTGAAAGCTTCAGGGCATTTCTAAACAACGTAACCCTATATACACCGTCCTGTTTGTACAGGGCCTTCTCGATGAACTCCGGCGCGCGGCTCACGGTTAGCTCCGCAGGCAGCGAAAACCTCACATGCCCCTTACCGCTGTAGCGCAGATAGACGTTATCTATTAACGTAACCCTGTCACTCAATCCCGACGTCCTCTCCTCTTGTCTACGCACAATACTGTGCTATGCAGCGCTATTGCCCTTTTGCCGCGTCCTCTTCCTTTTCTTTAATATCGGCGACAATATCTGAGAGCCTCTCTTTTTGTTCCTGAACGAAGTCCTTACCGATGTCTGCAAATTTAACGGCCTGCTCTACCACCATCTGAACAGCCGGCTCGATTTTCTCAGATATGCGGTCTCTGTATTTATAAGCAAGTATGCCGGCACCGGCGCCAACGGCAAAAATGGTAAGAGGTTTGATAAAACTTCCTAAAAGGCTTCTGCCAATCAAATACCCGCCATATGCCGCTATGCCCGGGACTATGTGTTTGGCATGTCCTTGTTCGGACATCATTTTCGCACACTGCGCAATCAGCTTTTCCTTGTCCATATTATCCCCTCCTTAAGTATCTGTCCCTCATACCATGCTATCATAATATCAGAGATTTAATCAATGTCGAACATCAACTTATAGATTCCCAGACAACCTTCGCAACAAAAACACTTCTTGCCGTCCGCCGTCTCAGCGGTAAACGGACTACCCGCTATTTCAAGGGCACAGAGGTCACATATCAAGCGGGCCTCGTCCACCTTAAAGCACCTTACTTCATACTTCTTGAGGCAAGCTCAAAGCCGTCCTTTACGTATTTTAACGCACCTGGCGCTATTTTGTTCAGCACAACCGGCAAGAACACCAGTATGCCGGCAGCAAGTGCGACCTCGGCAAGTGTAACTCCGGCAACCTCTTTGAGCTGCCTGCCCGAAGTGCTATGTACGCCATGCGGCGCCTCCGTTGCGGCAGTTGGTTGATACGTCGAAGCCAGCGCTGTTTTTGTACCTTTGTCTCCGGTCTCGCAACAATCGCCGGAGGCAGGATTAGTAATTTTATGCTTACTCTCGTCTTTTTGTTTTTTCATGCCGCAGCAACTACCCATCGGTTATACCTCCTCGGCTTTGCTTAAGGCTGCCCTTAATGCGTTCATCACGTAAGGTGAAATCCCAAGCTGCTGTACCAGGGCTGGGAAAAGGATTAGCGAGGCCATAGTAACTCCTGTCTTTATTAACAGATTGCCGACTGACTTCCTATCGATATTAGAATTCATTATTAAACCCTCCATAACGTCTCAGTGTTTTGCCTGCATCAGAGCATGGCATCACTACTTCGTTATTCAGCCGCATACGCAGCCCAATAACTATATCGACGCTTTAGACGGTTTTTGGAGGTTGGTCTTTTGTGAATTCAAACAACGCACTTTTTATGTGATTGGAATGCTGATTGAAAGAAGTCGCCGAATTATATGTGATGTGGCCGTATGGCACCGGACAGACCACCGGCATACCGGTATCGGAGAGAAAAGTTTTTGCAGCGCTGCATACGTCAAGCGTACAGATTACGGTCTTATAGCCCGTTGAGACCGCATTTACGGTTAAATGAGGTGTTGCCGTAAACGAAAGGTACAGTGCTAGTGCTAAAAAACATATGTACAATTTCCTCATGATTAATCCTACTACACTGAGCGTGAAGATGTCAAGAACATTTTCATAGCGAAAAACGCCGGTGATATTATATCCTTGTAATAAAAGGGGTAAGGCCAAATTGTGAGACAAATAATCTTGCAACAAAGAGAGAGGGCACAAGACGTATATTTCATTCCTGGCACAAGGTCCTCGCCGCTGTTTGTCTTCATCCACGGACTCGGCATGTCTAAAGATGTGTGGGTACGCCCGCAGGGGGCTAAGATTTTGGGTGGAAAGTTTCCACTCTGTGTAATGCTTGGGCAAGAGCCAGAGCCGCATGAGATGCCTCCCGATGAGGCCGCGTTTTTGACCTTTGGGAAGACGCAAAGGCCGCTTATGACACTGTTTCACGACATCTCGGCCCTGGGGTGCCCGTGTGCCGCATGGAGCCAGAGGAGGCCTGCCGGGAAGGCCGCCTATGCCCTGGAGGAGCTGTCGTCCCTGCTGGAGCGATATAAAAATGAGGCAGGGGCCGGCATAGTGCTGATAGGCCATAGCAGGGGTGGTGTCATTGCCAGAAAATATGCCGAGTCCACGCCGCATAACATTCTGGGCATCGTAACGCTTGGCTCCCCTCACGGAGGCTCCACGATGGCCCTTTGGGCACACCGTATCTCAATGATAACCTCATTGATTAGTCCATTTTTTGACAATGCCCAAAAGAATACCTTTGCAAACACCATAAAAATGGTCCTGGGTTTATGGGAAAGTGAGGCAATTGTGGAGCTGATGCCAGGGTCAGCGCTCATCGGCTCCCTGGAGGCAACACCACGGAGGGAGTTTCTCACGTTGACCCTTGGAGGCACACGGCCCGAGCTTTTCTCTTTATACAGCGTAAGGCCGGATGCCCGGGGCATGGCAGTATATAAAAAAAGATTCAGCGTACCGGCAGTGTTTTCAGACATCCTCCCCGATGGGTTGATTCCCGATGAGATTACTAACGGCATGGGCGATGGGCTGGTCTCAGAGCGAAATACACACATACCCTATGAGGACAGGCACCTGGCATATTACTTAAATCACATAGAGATGCTGTTTGACGACAGGGCCAGAGGGGATGTGCTTGAGGCGTTGAGTGTTTTTTTTCATTAACAAATTTGACAAAATATCATCGGGAGGAATAAAATTAGGGGATTTGAAATTCTCTGGAGGCAAATAGATGGTCAAACTTGACGAATTATGTATCAACACGCTTAGAATGCTGTCAATCGACGCCGTACAGAAGGCGAACTCCGGGCATCCCGGGATGCCGATGGGAGACGCCGATATGGCATATGTACTATGGACGAAGTTCCTGAGGCACAACCCATCGAATCCCCACTGGTTTAACCGGGACAGGTTTGTGCTGTCGGCCGGGCATGGCTCGATGCTGCTCTATGGGTTGCTGCACCTTACCGGTTACGACATTTCATTAAACGATATAAAGAATTTCAGGCAATACGAGAGCAAGACCCCCGGGCACCCGGAGTATAACGTAGACACTGGTATAGAGTTATCCACGGGGCCGCTTGGTTATGGTTTTGCCGTTGGCGTGGGGATGGCAATGGCCGAGCGCTACCTTGCCGAGACGTTTAACAGGCCGAGCTACAATGTGGTAGACTATAATATCTACGGCATAGTGAGCGACGGCGACATCATGGAAGGCGTATCATATGAGTCGGCATCGATTGCCGGACACCTGAAGCTTGGCAAGTTGATCTACTTGTACTCCTCCAACAATGCGACGATAGACGGCTCTACCGATTTGACGTTTACCGAGGACGTTGCCAAGAGGTTTGAGGCGATGAACTGGCATGTCGAGCAGGTTGACGGCTATAAGCTCCCTGCAATAGAAAAGGCCATTGCCAGGGCAAAAGAAGAGAAGAAGAGGCCGTCATTAATCATAGCAATAACGCACCTGGGCTATGGCAGCCCCAATAAACAGGACATCTCGGACATCCACGGCGCCCCCCTTGGAGAAGAAGAAGTGCGCCTGACAAAAGAGCACTTCGGCTGGCCTCAAAAGACCTTCCACGTACCGAAAGAGGCCATAAAACACTGCCGCGAGGCGGTGGACAGAGGGAAGAAAGACGAGACCGAGTGGAATGTCCTGATAAAGAAGTATAAGTCTAAGCAGCCGGAACTTGGGGAACTTTTCGATAAATTCATTAGCGGCAAGCTAAACGGCACATGGAAGTCCGTCCTGCCACAGTTTGACGCCACAAGCGGGATGATAGCAACACGAAGCGCCTCGGGAAATGTAATCAATGCCATCTCCGAGGAGGTCCCTAATCTGTTGGGCGGCTCGGCAGACCTCTCACCGTCTAATATGACATACTTAAAAAAGCATGGCCGCTACGGCCAATCAAAGGTAGGCAGAAACATCCACTTCGGCGTAAGGGAATTCGCCATGGGGGCAATCCTCACCGGCATGGCGTTAAATAAGACGCTGATACCTTATGGCGGGACGTATCTGGTGTTCTCCAGCTTCATGTATCCGTCAATAAGAATGGCCGCGATGATGAAGGCCCACGTCATATTCATCCTGACCCACGACTCGATAGGCGTGGGAGAGGACGGCCCAAGCCACCACCCGATTGAACAACTGATGACTCTGCGGCTGATTCCGAATCTCCTGGTACTCAGGCCGGCCGACGCCAACGAGACCGTCAAGGCGTGGGAATTGGCGCTGGAGTATGATGGCGGCCCGGTGGCACTGGTGCTGACCAGGCAGAGCGTACCAGTTCTTGATAGAAAGGTATATGCCTCGCATGAGGGAGTCGCGCAGGGGGCATATGTGCTTGCCGATTCTGGAAAGACGCCAGAGTTGATTCTTATGGCAACCGGTTCGGAGCTTCACCAGGCCCTGGGTGCGTATAATCAACTGCTCAAAGAGGGCGTTGCGGTAAGATGTGTAAGCATGCCGTCGTTCGCGCTGTTTGAGAGGCAATCGGCAGAGTACAAGGAATCCGTACTGCCACACGCGGTGAAGAAGCGCCTGGCCGTTGAGGCAGGCTCTACACTCGGTTGGTATAAGTACGTGGGGCTTGATGGTGACGTAATAGGGATTGACACGTTTGGTATATCTGCGCCGGCCAAGCTGCTATTTGAGCATTTCGGCTTTACGGTGGACAATGTCCTCAAGCACGCACGCGCGCTTTTAGCAAAGAAATAGCTAAACCGGCGGCACCGGCGGCTATCATAACTGACGACAGGAGCTGTCCCATTGTCAGTATACCAGCAAGGATTCCAAGCTGGGGGTCTGGCTCTCTGAAGAACTCGACGATGGTTCTGAAAACACCGTAAAGGATTATAAACACGCTTGTCAATGCGCCGCGTTGTGGTAGTCTGTCTTTAATTAACCACATTGCTATAAACAGGACAAGCCCTTCAAGGAAGAACTCATAAAGCTGTGAGGGATGCCGTGGCAGCTCACCGCCACCGGGGAAAACCATAGCCCAGGGGACAGTAGTAACGCGGCCATAGAGTTCGGCGTTGATAAAATTCCCAATCCGTCCAAGCCCAAGCCCGATGGGGACGGTAACGGCGACCATGTCACAAAACATGAGGAAGTCCAGTTTTTTCACGCGGCAAAAGATGAATCCGCCAATAATCGCCCCAAGCAATCCGCCATGAAAGGACATCCCGCCATGCCAAACGGCCAGGGCCTCAAGGGGATTGCTGAGGTAATAGCTAAAATTATAAAACAAGGCATACCCAAGCCGCGCGCCGACAATCAGGCCGGTGATGACAAACAGGTACAGGTTTTCAAGGTCTTCGTTTTTAACGGGGACGCTGCGCCGTTTCAGCTGGTATTTAACGAGGTAGAAGGAACTGACGAACCCTATCAGGTACATAAGTCCATACCATCGAATCTGCACGGGGCCGAATTTTATCAAATAGGGCCTTATCTCAGGGTAAGCCAACATAGCACTGCCGGTAATCTAACATACTACGGTGAAAAAAGTGTTAGATAGTTTTAATTACTGCTGCCGCAGCCTGACACAACGAGGGGCCTTTAATGCCTCTGACTGTCATGGTAAGTTGTATGTTTCTCCTGCAGGTAGTCCCCGAATAAGTTAAAACACAGTGCCGTTACCGCGATAGCCAACCCGGGAAACAGCATCATCCATGGCTCAGAAAGTATATATGCCCTGTTTTCCCCTATCATATTCCCCCAGCTTGGCGTTGGCGGCTGCGGCCCGAGGCCAAGAAAACTCAACGACGCCTCCGTTAAAATATAGCCGCTGAACTTTATCCCCAGCATTACCAGTCCCAGAGAAAGACACTGCGGGAGGATATGCACAAGCAGAATTCGCAAATTACCCGCCCCAAGTGAGCGTGCCGCCTCGACATATGCCATCTCCTTTACCTTTAACACCTGCCCCCTGATAAGGCGTGCAAATGACGCCCACCCGACCAGGGCAATTGCCGCCATTACGGTGAACTTCGTGGGCGGCATAATTACCGATATGCCAATGGCAAGCAAAAGCGACGGAAAGGCAAGTGTCAGGTCCACTAGGGCCATCAGGAGCGTATCGACCCAGCCGCCGTAATATCCGGATATCAGCCCCGCCGTAAATCCTATCCCAAGTGAGACCAGCGCCGCGGCAAACGACACCCCCAGCGATATCCTCCCGCCATATAGCACGCGCGCAAACACATCCCTGCCCTTGCAATCCGTCCCGAATGGATGTTTTAACGTAGGCGCACTCTTAATATCGTCGAGATTTATCGCAATCGGGTCATACTGCGCCAAAAATGGGGCAAACACCACGGCCGCCACGATGAACGATAAGACGATTATCGGCAGTTTAGCCATCACTTTCTGACAATCCTCACCCGCGGGTCAACCCACTGATAAGCCAGGTCTACTGCCGCATTCACCACGACAAATATAAACGTACCCGTTATGATGCAGCCCAAAATCACCGGGTAGTCCCGCTTTAAGATGCCATCAACGGTAAATCTGCCAATCCCGTCCCAGCCAAACACGGTCTCTGTCAGGACGGCGCCGTTTAGAAAGCTTGCGAAATCAAGGCCGATGACCGTTATCAGGGGGATAAGAATGCTCTTAAGCAGGTGGATATATTTAATCTGCCGCTGTCTCAGGCCCTTGGCCCTTAGCACCCGGACAAACGGCATCGCCAGTGTCTCAATGGCAGAGGAGCGCGTGATTCTGGCGATGCTTGCAAGTACTGGGAGCGACAGGGCAACTGCCGGGAGGATGATGAATCTCAGGCCCCCCGTGCCCGATGGCGGCAGGAGGCGCAGCTTCAGGCTGAATATGATAATAAGCACAAGGCCGCTCCAAAACACGGGCATACTGAGGCCGGTGAGAGAGAGCGCCGAGCAGAGTTTATCTACAGAGCTGCCCTGTCTTAGGCCCGCGGCAAAGCCCAGTGCCAGCCCCCCGATGACGGCAATCGCCATAGCCGCCGCGGCAAGATACATCGTATTGGGCAGTTTGCGCATAATCTCACCCAGAACGTCCCTGTTGGTGTAGTATGAGCGCCCGAAATCCCCGTGCGCAAGGAGTTTTACATATCCAAGGAACTGTACGGCGAAGGGTTTATCGACGCCGAGGGCGCGGTTGATGCGTTTAATGTCTTCCGGGTCGGCGTGCTGCCCGATAAGCCCCGATGCGGGGTCTCCTGGTAAGAGTTTGACAATAGAAAACGTAATGAACGTAATTCCAATGAGGAGCAGAACAAGCAGTACCAGTTTCTTTATAATATATGTGAACAAGTCCCCGTTAACCCGAAATCCCGTAATTCGATAATTTCCCGTGAATCCATGATATGGCATGAACTCACTACCACATGATTATAGCATATCGTTATGGAATAATGGTGCGCGCGCAAGATGATTTATATGGCAGGAATCAGCTGATTGCCGAAGTTTTCGGGTGAATGGAAATGAATAAAAGGGTTTTTTTATGGGGTTTGCGTGTCCACAAAATATTTTTCTTGACAAAAGCTAAAGTATTTGTGTAACTTCCATCATATATGTATAGTATATACATTAATATATTAAGGCGCTCAGAGGGATGTGTTGAACACAGAGGAGGAAGGAAGTGATATTGATAATCTCATATTATAGGCCATTGCATAAGGACCTCGATACCTACATTAAAACAAACTTTCCAAAAATAGTTATAGATAAGGCATTTCATGATTTGGAGGGTATGAAAAAGATAGAAGAGAACTCCAGGTACGAACTCATAATAAGCGACTGGGACAATGGTTATGTAAACGGATATGAGATACTACAGCGGGTAAGAAAAACCCCAATAACAAAGACAGTACCATTTGTGATAATAACGGAAAGGCGGGACAAGGAAAGCGTCCTGGCCTGCATCCACGCCTCAGTATCGGGCTTCATAATGAAACCCGCACTGTCACAAACGATAGACGAAAATACAATAGAAGAAAAACTCAGGCCATTTCTCGAGAAAGTCTCATCAAGAAACGAAGGCATAACGATACTCTGATAGGAGACTGTTCAACAACTAAGGGCCTGTAACAAAATAACCTTACCATCCTTAATGACAATAATAGGCATAAAAGAACTATAACTGACATATTTTGTCAGTTATGAAACAGGCCCTATAGCATTTGTCTTGATTATACAATGGGTTTTGCTATGGCATGTTGTTTGCATTTTACCAAGTCAGCGAGCTTGGCCGCTAACCTCATAATTGAGGTAGAAATTGGCGTGGAGGAGACAACATGAAAGGAGTAAATAAACTCACTGACGTAACATCGCTGAGGAGACGGACTACTCTGGGGTTAGCCGCGGTAGTGGTATTATTATTAATCAGTACGGCTTATGCCGATGAACAACTTAGCCATCAACAGTTAAACGCGGTAATAGGCGCTGCCGGGGCACAGTGGGAGGCCGGTGAAACGCCGCATTCAGCCTTGTCTTCGGTAGACAGGCAATCTATGTTAGGTCTGATCGAACCAGACCTGGGCGACCAGAGAAGATTAATCCTTGCCCCGCTTTCACACACTGAAGCCATTCCCTCAAGCCTTGACTGGAGAAACTACAACGGCAACTGGGTAACATCGGTAAAAAACCAGGGCAACTGCGGCTCCTGCTGGGCATTTGCTACCACGGCCGCCATTGAATCCTATATATTAAGAAAAAATAACACCCAGGCGACAGACACAGACATGTCCGAACAGGTGGTGGTCTCATGCAGCGGAGCCGGAAGCTGCAATGGCGGGTACATCAACTATGCCTCGGATTTTTTGCGCAACACCGGCACACCCGTCGAATCCTGCTACGCCTATACGGCCAAAAACGGCACCTGCTCCAGCGCCTGCACTACCCGCACCTCTGCCGCATATACAATCCCCTCCTGGCGGTGGGTCACAACTACAACTGCAACGGTTGATACACTTAAAAATGCCATCTACACCTACGGACCACTGGTAACCACCTTCAGGGTCTATTCTGATTTCTACTATTATAAGAGCGGAATTTACAGCAACGTAAGCGGCTCATACGTGGGCAACCACGCCGTGTTGCTTGTTGGATATAATGACACAGAGCAGTCTTTTATCGCAAAGAACTCATGGGGTACGGGCTTTGGTGAATCCGGCTACTTTAGAATCGCCTACAGCCAGGTCACAAACAGCGTAGGTTTCGGCCTCTACACTATAGCCTATCCAAATACCGGTACCCCACCCACCCCAACAACCGGCACACTGACCGTCTATAAATACGGCTCTGGCTCAGGTTCGGTAACACCGTCATCTGGCACAATAGCATGGAGTGGAACCACAGGCACGGCCACATATGCCGACAACACCAGCGTAACCCTAACGGCAACGCCTGAGTCAACTTCAGAATTTTATGGCTGGACAGGCTGTGACTCCGTTACAGGGAACCAATGTACGGTAAAGGTACCCACAGCAGGGAAAAAAGTAATAGCACAGTTTATAAAAAAGTACAAATTGACAGTAACAAAGTCCAACACAGGAGCAGACCTTGGCACAGTAACGCCGTCAACCGGGACACTTTCATGGAGCGGCAACACGGGTACGGGACAGTACAGTGGCAACACAGTGGTAACCCTGGTTCCTAGCGTACAATCTGGCGCGATATTTTCCAACTGGTCGGGTTGTAACGCCATCGTTGGCAACAAATGTACGATAACAATGTCATCTGACAGGAGCGTAACCGCGGTGTTCATAAAAAAATACCTGCTGACGGTGATAAAATCTGGCACTGGCTCAGGCAAGGTAACCTTGTCATCGGGCGCGATAACCTGGAACGGCAACACCGGCACGGCCTCAGTAGGTGTCAATAATACAATATCACTCTACGCATCGCCCGCCACAGGCTCAAAGGTATCATCGTGGTCGGGATGTGACTCATACTCAGGCAGCAAATGTGTAGTAACAATGTCACAGGCCAAAAACGTAACGGTAACATTCAACAAGAAATAGACTAATTCGCGTGGGGGGAGAGGGAGGGGGAAGGCTCAGTGGGCCTTCCCCTTTCTGCATAAACTATTCAATATTTGTTTTCCATTTCTTTTCCTCTGTACTGAATCTATATTGGCAGCGCCTACGGGCAGAGGGCGTTTATGGCCTCGGCAACTTTTTCGATGTTTACGCTGGTATTATAGCATGGGCCATATGGACGGTCATTGTGAATTCCGATTACCGGCAACGGATACGAATCCACTATCCCGCTGCTCAGGTCGCGCTCACACGCTACGGCTACAATGGCGTGCGGACGGACATCTATGACTATCTTCCTTGCAACTGAGCCACCTGTGGCCATGTATAACTCAAGCTGCTTCTCTTCCGACAGGCCTATCAGATCCTTTACACCGCACCTGCCGCAGCGCTTGCAGTTGTAGATGTTGTTCGTTATCCTTATGTCGCACTTGTCTACCTGCAGGCAGTGAGGGAGCATGAGGAGGATTTTCCTTGTCTGTATGCCCTGTTTGATGACGAGCTTGTTGTTTAAATTGATGATATGCCTCTGAAAACTCTCCTTCTTGTCTTTAAAGAACGCACCAAGAAGCATCAGCAACGGATAATACACCTTCAACACCAGGCCACGCAGCCATTTAACCCACATGGAGGGTCTCCTTTCCCTTATTTGCCAAGCCACAGAGATAATCCCTGCATTGCATCGGTTTTTTCCCCTCGGGCTGAAGCTCCTCTACAGATACGAGGCCGTCCGAGGCGGCTATTAATAAATGGCCCTGTCTGGCGATTTCACCTGGGGCGTGGCCACCTGGCGGCACCCCTGAGACAACAGCCCTGAGGATCTTCACGCGCCGCCCGCCAATAACAGTATATGCCCCTGGAAACGGGGAAAGCCCCCTTATCAGATTGACAATCTCCACGGCGGGCCTTGTCCATTGAATCAGGCAATCATCTTTATTAATCGGTGGGGCATAGGTGGCAACGCCAACCTGTGCTGTGGCCTTAAGCGTACCTCTGTCTATCCCGTTGAGTGTCTCAATTAGTGTCACTGCCCCCAATGCGGCAAGCCTTACGGTTAACGATAGAGCTGTGTCACTGCCGGTGATGGCGGTCTTTGCGCTGAGAAACGCTGAACCAGTGTCAACTCCTTCGTCCATCAGCATCGTGGTAACGCCGGTCTGCGTTTCCCCATTGATAATGGCGCGCTGAATCGGGGCGGCCCCCCTGTAGCGCGGCAACAGTGAGGCATGGACGTTGATACATCCACGCGGTGGGAGGCTCAGAAGCTCAGAGGGAAGTATCTTCCCATAGGCCACAACCACAATCGCATCGGGACTAAGTGGCCGCATTACATCCATAAACTCCGGCGTCCGGATAGAATGCGGCTGAAGCACTCTCAGAGCAGCCGCCTCTGCCAGCAGTTTTACCGGGGAGGGCACAGCGCGCCTTCCCGCGTCGTGCTTAGTAACAACGGCCCTTACACTATGTCCGGCCTTTATTATCGCCTCAAGCGAAGGGACGGCAAACTCAGGCGTCCCAAAAAACACAATATTCAATCCCATTCCCCTTCATTTATCGCCTCACTCTGTATCGCAGGGTAATCACAGGTTGCGGCTTACTTTCCAATTTCCTGCGCCGCGGCATCCTCCGTGTTTACTCTGTCCAGGAGCAGGATGCCGTTTAAATGGTCTATCTCGTGCTGAAGCGCCCTGCTGAGGAGCCTCGTTGCCTCAATCTCTATGGGATTGCCCTCTCTGTCGAGGCCCTTTATGAACACCAGCGCGCGCCTGTCTACGGTTGTGGAGAATTTCGGAATGCTCAGGCATCCCTCGGTGGACAAGACGTCGCCTTCCGAGTAGGCAATCTCCGGATTTACCACTACCAGAAGGTCCTCTGCCGAGCCATCTTTCAAAGACGAACCCACGATGATGAGCCTTTTTGAGACCCCCACTTGAGGGGCGGCCAGGCCTATGCCCTCGGCGTCGAGCATGGTTTCAATCATATCGTCTATGAGTTGTTGAGTTTTGCCGGTAAAATCCTTCACCGGTGAGGCTACCTGCCTCAGTACCTTTGCGGGGTACGTTTTTATTTTCAGTACAGCCATATCTAATTATAACACTATTTTTTTTGAAAATTGTATAATTGTATGGTTAATCTAATAAAACATACCGGGAGACGGCAACC
>PEAC01000048.1 GCA_002753305.1 Nitrospirae bacterium MYbin6 | reverse complement strand
GATTCCGCCTCACGGCGGACACCCTTGTCTTTGGCTAACGGTTGGCGCTATCAACCCCCGTAGTGGACTTTCACCACCAAGTATGCGCCCGTGCCGGGCGCACCAAACAAAAGGGCATGGCCAGTGTTGCGGCCATGCCCCTCAGTTATTATATAGGGTTGTTTGTTATTTCGCCGGTGTCCAGTTAGACCAGTGCTTCAGAATTTCCCATCTTCTTCTGGCATCCTGTTCGTTTTCCTTCATGAGCATTGCAGCCCTTTCCGGATTTGCGGACTTAAGCGACATGTAGCGTGTCTGCGCATAAGCGTAGTCGGCTATGTTGAAGGTAGGCTCTTTGCAGTCTATCTGCATCGGGCTTTTGCCTTCTGCCTCAAGCGCGGGGTTGTACCTGTATAGAGGCCAATATCCGCAGGCAACCGCGTCTTTCATTAGCTCGACTGCCTTGGTCAGATTGACGCCGTGGGCTATGCAAGGCGAGTATGCGATTATTAACGATGGGCCGTCATGTGCCTCAGCCTCAAGCATCGCCTTAATTATCTGTGATGGGTTTGCGCCAAAGCACGTCTGGGCAACGTAGACATTGCCGTAGGTGGCCATTATCAGGCCTATCTGCTTCTTGGCGGTTGACTTACCGGCTGCCGCAAACTGCGCCGTTGCGCCCCTTTGGGTTGCCTTTGACATCTGTCCGCCCGTGTTTGAATACACCTCGGTGTCCATGATCATTATGTTGATGTTCTCACCGGAGGCCAACACCTGGTCAACGCCGCCATAACCGATGTCATAACCCCAGCCGTCGCCGCCAAGCGCCCATACGCTCTTCTTCACGAGATAGTTCGCGCAGGAGCGGAGCATTTTTGCGTCATCGGATTCTTCTTTTGAGATGGCCTTCAGGAGCTCGTCAACCCTTTCGCGCTGCTTTTCTACACCCTCCTGAGAGGACTGGTCGGCGTTTTTGAGTTCATCAATGAGACCTTTCAGGTTGGCATGGGATGGGGCGATACGGTCAAGGAGTTCTCTTGCCTGTTTGGTGAAGTAATCTACCGTCTGTCTCATACCGAGTGCGAATTCGGCGTTGTCCTCAAACAGAGAGTTAGCCCACGTCGGGCCTCTGCCGTCTGCCCTCTTTGCGTATGGGGTTGTGGGAAGGTTGCCGCCGTAGATGGATGAACACCCTGTGGCATTTCCTATATAGAGTCTATCGCCAAAGAGCTGTGTGAGGAGTTTTATGTATGGTGTCTCGCCGCAGCCGGAGCAGCAGCCTGAGTACTCAAAGAGCGTATGTACAAGCTGAGTTCCCTTTAGCGTCGTTAGTTTAACCTTTGATTGGTCTAACTCTGGAAGCGACAGGAAGAACTTGTAATTCTCTGCCTCCTCGGCACGTACACCAGGCAGTGGGGTCATGTTTATAGCCTTTGTTTCGGTTCTCTTGCCTTCGGCGTCTTTTTTACGTCCCGGACATGCCTCAACGCATGAGCCGCAGCCTACGCAATCCTCCGGCGCTACCTGCACGGTGAACTTCATCCCTTCGAACTCTTTTCCTGTGGCTTTAATCGATTTAAATTGCTTCGGGGCCTTTGCCAGGTCTGATTCGTTATAGACCTTTACCCTTATTGCCGCGTGGGGACATACGAATGAACATGTAGCGCACTGGATACATGCGTCTGATTCCCAAATCGGGACATTTACGGCAATCGCCCTCTTTTCATACTGCGTGGTTGCCGTTGGCCATACGCCGTCGTTGGGGATTGCGGATACAGGCAGAGAGTCTCCCTGGCCTTTGATTATCGTAGCCGTCACCTTCTTAACGAAGTCTGGGGCGTCGTCTGAGACGGCCTTTCTCATTGTCAGCTTGCTGGTTGCCTTTGCCGGTATGGGGACTTCGACGATGTTTTTCAGTGCCACGTCAACAGCGGCATAGTTCATGTTGACGACCTTGTCGCCCTTTTTCTCGTAAGTCTTTTTTATTTCAGCCTTGATTGCGCTAATGGCCTCGTCTTTGGGGATGACGTTAGAGATGACGAAAAAGGCGGTCTGCATTATCATGTTGATTCTGGAGCCAAGGCCTATCTCTTCGGCTAAGGCGATTGCGTCGATTATATAGAACTTCATCTTCTTAGTGATCAGATTTTTCTGAACCTCTGCCGGCAGGTTATCCCAGACTGTGTCTTTGGTATCGGACGTGGTGAGCAGGAATATGGCACCCTCTTCGGCATTTGCAAGCATGTCGTATTTCTCGAGGAACGAGGTGTTGTGGCATGCTATGAACTGTGCCTGTGAGATGAGATAGGGATTAGAGATTTGATCTTTACCAAAACGCACATGGCTTGTGGTAATAGACCCGGACTTCTTTGAGTCATAGACGAAGTATCCCTGTGCGTAGTTTTCCGTCTCGCCGCCGATGATTTTTATCGTGTTCTTGTTGGCTCCGACCGTGCCGTCAGCGCCGAGGCCGTAGAACATTGCGCGAAACACGCCCTTGCCCTCTATGTCGAGGCTCTTGTCGAACTTTAGGCTCATATGGGTTACGTCGTCGTCGATACCGACGGTGAAATGGTTTTTCGGCTTGCTCTCAGAAAGGTTATCATATATGGCCTTTGCCATACCTGGGGTAAAGTCCTTCGAGCCGAGGCCGTAGCGTCCGCCGACTATCTTAGGCCATGCCTTTAACTTGCCAATACCAAGCTCAAGGGCCTCGCCAACGGATGTTCTTACGTCCAGATAAAGGGGTTCGCCTATGGCGCCGGGTTCTTTAGTGCGGTCCATGACGGCTATAGCCTTTACGGTAGACGGGAGTGCCGACATAAGGGCTTCCGTGTCGAATGGCCTGTAGAGCCTGACCTGTATGAGGCCGACCTTCTCGCCCTTTGAGTTAAGGTAGTTTATCGTGCTTAACATAACGTCGCCGGCTGAACCTAAAATAACGGCCACGCGTTCGGCATTAGGGTCGCCGTAGTAGTCGAAGAGTTTGTACTGGCGATTGACCAGGCCCGCGAACTTGTCCATGGCCTTTTGGACGATGCCGGGGACTGCGTTGTAGAATTTATTGACAGTCTCACGGCCCTGGAAATAGACGTCAGGGTTTTGTGCCGTACCGCGCATGGTGGGGTTGTCCGGTGAGAGAGCCCTGGCGCGATGGGCAAAGACATGTTCATTATTAATCATGGCCTTCATGTCGTCGAAGGTCAGCTCTTCAATTTTGGCCTCTTCGTGGGAGGTCCTGAAGCCGTCGAAAAAGTGCATAAAGGGTATGCGCGACTCAAGCGTTGCGGACTGTGCGATTAGGGCGAAGTCCATGGCCTCCTGAACGCTTTTGGAGCAGAGCATTGCAAATCCAGTGGATCTGGCGCCCATGACGTCGCTGTGGTCGCCGAATATTGAGAGCCCCTGCGCGGCCAGTGAGCGGGCGGTGATGCTGAACACTGTAGGAGTGAGTTCACCGGCGATTTTGTACATATTGGGGACTATTAACAAAAGTCCCTGCGATGCTGAGATAGTTGTAGCAAGCGCCCCAGCGGACAACGAGCCGTGTACGGCACCGGCCACACCGGCCTCGGACTGCATCATGCCGACCTTTGGGACATTACCCCAGATGTTTACCTTTCCGGCTGCGCTCTTAGCGTCGCAAATCTCCGCAATCGGACTGGATGGTGTTATCGGATAGATCGTTATGATCTCGTTCGTAGCGTGTACGACATGCGCGCACGCCCCGCATCCATCCATTATTACCATTTTTCTACTCATGATTCCCTCCATAGTTTGATAATTTTGTTTGATTTGACATGATGACAGTCAAATTATCCTGGTAATACACTGCCCACCTGTTATCAAATTCTAAGTATATATGAATATAACAAATAATTTCAAGTGATTTTAATTATAATTTTATGTATAATCAAGCAGGATGGATATGGAAGCGCAGGAGCGGGCCGAGCAGGACATATATTATATGGAGCGCGCGTTGATGGAGGCAGAGAAGGCGTACCTGGCAGGTGAAATCCCCGTGGGCGCGGTGATTGTGGATAGCGAAGGGCAGATAATCGCCGCGGCCGGAAACGAAAAGGAGACGCTTAACGACCCGACGGCCCATGCCGAGCTGACGGCGATACGGCTGGCCGCGGCCCGAAGCGCCGGTGGATGGCGACTTAGCGGCATGACCTTATATGTGACGAAAGAACCGTGTGTGATGTGTGCCGGGGCTATTGTAAATGCGAGGCTTAAGCGTGTAGTATATGGATGCGTGGATGATAAGGGCGGTGCGGCAGGCAGCCTTTTTTCAATATGCCAGGATGAGCGCCTGAATCATCGTGCCGAGGTAACAAGGGGGGTGCTGGAGCGTGAGTGCGCCGCATTGTTAAGAGAGTTTTTTAGTGAGTTAAGGAGAGGTTGCCGAGCGGTTTAAGGCGGCGGTCTCGAAAACCGTTGTGGGGGTGACTCCACCGGGGGTTCGAATCCCCCCCTCTCCGCCATTATTACAATGAGCTTCACAGCCCTTGTCCAGGCACTACGTCAGACAACCTTTTATCAATCACATCCACCACCTCTTTGACACTTATATCGTTGAGGCATTCGCTTTTTTTTGTTCCGTTGCAGCCGTCATGCCCGCAGGGGACGCAGTCCCAGGCCCGCTGTATTACGGTATGCCTTCCCGATATCTGCACCCCGTTTCTCTGTGCATAGGGTTGTGTTATCGTCTGTTCATTGTCCCACGGCCCCCAGTTAAATGCCCCGGAGGGTCCAAAAAGGGCCACAACCGGTGTATCCATCGCCGCCGCTATGTGCATCGGGGCGGAGTCCACTCCAAAAAACATAGCTGCCTCCTTTGATATAGCCCCAAGTGCCTTTATGCTCGTCTCCCCCATGAGTGTGACAAGGCCGTCCTTGCCATTTCCTTTCACCAGCGACAAAATCTCCTTCGCCTTTAAAATCTCCTTTTTATCGGGGGCAGCCGTTAACACTACCTTCAACCCCTGCCGTAGCAGCCAGCCGATGGCCTCCGCCATGTACTCATCCTGCCAACACTTGAAAAACCACCTCGACGTGGGATGCACATGCACATACGCGTCCGTCTCCATTATCCCCCTGCCTCTGAGGAGCCTCTTCACCGAGTCTGTAACTTCATCCGGTATGTGCATCTCTATCGCGCATCCAGCCTGGCGTATAATCGAAAACCTTTGCAGCAACTCCAGGTTTTGCATGGCCACATGTGTTGTGCCGTCAAGGACCGCAAGATTCGTATACAGGTAGTTCTTGCCCCAGCGGCTTGCCTTGCCTGAGTCTTTCGCAAGGCGCACACGCGCGCCGCTTATATATGAGATTATCGCCCCCCTGTCGCCGCCCGTCAGGTCTATCGCCATGTCAAAGCCGCGCGACCGTATGTCCTTTAAATTCTTCAACTCACCCATGTACTTCTTAAACACCGGCAAGTCCTTCACCTTTCTGTTAAATACCATCACCTCGTCTATGTTTGGATTGCCTGCCAGGGTCTCCTCCGAACCGGAATTCACCAGTGCGCTTATACCCGCATCAGGGAATGCCACCCTGAGTGCCTTATAAACCGGGGACGTCAGCAGGACATCGCCTATGTGGCGCAACTTTATTACCAGTATGTTTTTTATTCCATTGAAATCCATGTTTACCACCGCGGTCATTTATTCAAACAATAATTTTCAATCAGCAAGGTGAACTCCCCCGCCGCGCGCTCTATGGAAAACGCCATTGCCTTTTGGGCAGCCAGCGGCCCGAATTCCCCGCTTTTCTGTATAGCCTTGTCTATTTTGCCGGACAGCTCATCAGGGTTTGCCAAATCTTCAAGGATAGTCCCATCTCTGCCGTCTTCGATTATCTCGGCTGCTCCATTGTTTCTCGTAGTAATCACGGCACAGCCGGCAGCCATCGCCTCAAGTACTGCGTTGCTGAACGGATCATAGAGTGTGGGCAGGACAAACACGTCGGCAGCGGCATAAAACCGCTCTATGTCCCTTCGCGCTCCCGCAAAGACCACCTTGTCCCGTACGCCCAATCTACTTGAGAGCGCCTCATACTTTCTCGTCCTTCCCCGTCCGGCTACATACAAAACAACAGGGGATTTAACCCCGGCAAGGGCTGTAATCAGCGTTGGCAAGCCCTTGCGCTCAAACCCCGAACCCGCAAACAGGACTACCGCCGTATCACCTCTGACGCCGAATTCCCTGCGAAACTCCCCGGCAAGCGCTGGCCGCCCCTGTGAATTGAACCTGCTTAAATCTACACCATTATATAACACATGAACCCTGTCTTCTTTCACCCCATAGTGCTCAATGATGTTTGCCTTCACCATGTTAGAATTTGCTATTATTACGGGCGTATTGGCAAAGAGATCCTTCTCGATGGACAGCAGCGTCCTGTGCAACATATTAAAATGAACGGACAGACCCTTCAACCTGCCTGCCACAAGACGGCGAATCCGAAGCCACTGCCTGTGGCAGCCATCGCCGGCCCTATAGATGTCCTGGCATGTGGTGCGCTCAAAACTTACCGTGCAGTCCGGTACTATTTGCCTTATAATTGTCGCCGCGCCGCGGTTGAATTTCATCGCCGACCAGGCCGAACTCAGCGCCGAGGCATCGACGCGATGGTGCGTAATGCGCGGGTTGTCCTTCCACTTTGAGCTTAACATGTGAATTTCGTAGCCCTTGAGGCTGCCAATCAAACTTTCTATGTAGTTTTCAGCCCCGCCAAACGGGTCATAGGCCTTTCTGATAAAGGCGATTCTCTTCATGTTCATTTATGCTGATTCATGCATTCTTATTGCATTTCAGGAGCCGCTGATTTTATTGAGCATCTTTGCCTCAAGCAGCCTATAGTATAACGCCTCAATTTTATCCAGCATAACCGTGGCCGAGTGGTTTTCAAAGATAAACCGCTTTGCCCTTTCAGAGAGGGCATTGCACAGGGATTTATCTCTGAGGAGCCTTATCACTCCATCGGCAAGGGCGGCGTGGTCAGACGGGTTAACGAGCAGCCCTGTTTGATCGTGTACCACCACCTCAGGCACACCCCCTACAAAGGTTGCCACAACCGGCACACCGGCGGCCATTGCCTGCATCACGGACTGCGGCACTCCCTCCGAATGAGAGCTTAATATCGCCACATCCGAAAAAGAATATATCTGTGCAACATCCCCAACATACCCGGCAAACACCACACTGCCCTCAATCCCCAGAGACCGGGCCATGCCCTCTAATCCCTTTCGCTTTGGCCCGTCGCCCACAAGGAGAAATATCGCATTGGGAAATGCCTCAATCACCTTTGGCACAGCCCTCAGCGTTACCTCGTGCCCCTTGACGCCCCTGAGAATCCCCACGTTTGAAATTACAGGAATGGTTTCCCCGCCAACATACTTTAGTTTGCCGCGCGGCTCCCGTGTTACAGCAAAGAACTCATCGGCAACCCCAGTTGGAATGCTTACCACCTCAGAGGGGGGGAAGCCGCAGTCCTCGACCAGTGTCTTTCGCATGTTCGTGCCACAGGTTATATAGGCATCCGGGAGGTAGTGGATAAAATTAAAGACGCTGCGCTTAAGGGGGATATTCAGGTGCCGCGTCCTGACAAGGACACTCACCCCGGCAAGCCTTGCCGCAATGCCGGCTATCCATGAGTCCTTGCCCGAGTGTGAGTTGACTACGTCAAAGCGGTTTGCCCTGATATACGTTGACAACTTCGCGATGCTTGTTATGTCGTATGGATTTCTCAGCGGGAGCGTATGAACTTCTATACCGCGTTGTATAGACTCCTCATAGAGCCGCGCCTCCTTGCGGCAAACGATGCCCATGTGATGTCCTCTCTTTTGAAGGCCCTCCACCTCGGCGAGGACGCGCCTTTCCTGCCCCCCGAAATCCCCTGACCACTCTGTATGGAGTATTCTCATGGCGCCCTACTTAAAGACCCTCAGATAGAGCTTGCTCAGCGCGTCATCCGAATGAATGAAGAGTTTCTTTCTGAAGTTCATCACGCCGATGTCGCCTATGGCGATTCGTTTTATCCTGAACGGGCCGGCGGCAGGTGTATTCGTGCCCAATTCCGTTGTAAATAAAAGCCTGTAACCCACTCTCAGGGCTTCCTCTACGTACCTGCCATTATATATACCCCAAGGCCAGCACAATGCCTCGCACTTTTTTCCAAGCCTCGTCTCTATAAGCCCCTTCGATGCTGACAGGTCGTCGTAAACACTGCCTTCGTCCATCTTCTTATGCGTGTGCGTGTGGGATTGGACATCTATCAGGCCATCTGATTCCATTTCCCTTAGCTCATCCCATGACATCACCACCTCTGGCGCGAGACCTGAGGCAACCTTTGACTTGCATTCCTTGTGCGCGGGCGGCACAGCGGTGTGCTGCCTTACCCCGCCGTCATGTATCCACGAAGTGACAACGAAAAAGACCGCCTTAATGCCATACTTTTTCAGCACAGGATAGGCATATTGCCAGTTATCGGCCCAACCGTCGTCAAACGTTATCATTACGGCTTTTTTAGCCACGGCGTTGCCGGCCAGGACATCCGAGAATTCTGCCGTGTTTAGCGTCCTGTACCCCTGCTCCTTTAAAAAGGCCATCTGCCTTTCAAAATTTCTTAGCCCCACGGTTATAAACGAACCCGCCGTATTGACATGATGGTACATTAATACAGGTATGGCATTCACAGTACGGATAGTATACCAAATTACCTGTCCGATTAAAATAACGTTATCGCGCCCACGAAATATTTTCTTATTGACAAATCAGCAGCTATTACGATAAGCTGTTGTGGGAGCGCGATAGTATATTGCGGAAACGCAATATATATAAAATTATGATAGATGCTTAGAATATATTGATGGGGAGGAAATCGTATGTTTAAGAACTTAAAGATTAGTGTCAGGCTGTATTCACTGGTTTGTTTTATGGCTGTAATTGTTATCGTGCTGGGTGTCTTTGGCCTTAAATCATTAGTAGAGATAAACAAAACCTTTGACTCCCTGTATGCCGACAGAATGGTTCCTATTGTGGAGCTATCCATGATTAACGACAAGATGCGCGAAAACGTCCAGCAGTTGCTTCTTGCCTCATTCCATGACCCTATACTGGAGGTAAGCAAGGTACATAACGCCGACCACCCGATTACCAGACACACGGACAAAATCGAGTCCAATATTGATGAGATCGCTAAGCTATGGACCAGCTACACGGCCTCTCAACTAACCGCCGAAGAAAAAGTACTCGCCGCCAAGTTTACCGACGACAGAACTAAATTCGTAGCCGAGGGCCTGAAACAGGGCATCTCCTACCTTAAAGAAGGCAAATTCGCCGACGCCAACCTATATAACGTAAAGAAAGTCCTGCCCCTCTACAATCAGGCAAAAAATAGTTTCGAGGAACTGATAAAACTCCAAAACAAGGTGGCAAAGGACTTGGAGGAAGAGAACGAGAAGACAGTCACCCGAAATAAAAAGCTGACAATATCCATAATCATCATTAGTTTACTGCTTTCGTTTATAATCGCGTGGTGGATAATTAACAGCGTGGTCAAGGCTATCAAAGAGGGTGTAAAAGTGGCGGGCAGCCTGGCCGATGGCGACCTGAACGTTGAAATCAGGATTACGAGCAACGACGAGACAGGGCAGCTTCTGAGGGCTATGAAGGCTATGGTCGATAAACTAAAAGAAGTAATCGGCAACGTCAGAGTAACCGCGGGCAATGTCGCGTCAAGCAGCAGCGAACTAAACGCAAACGCGCAGAAAATCTCCGAAGGGGCATCAGAACAGGCAGCCGCCGTAGAGGAGACATCGTCGTCAATGCAGGAGATGGGCTCCAATATTCAGCAAAACTCCAATAACGCGACACAGACGGAAAGACTGGCATCAAAATCCTCCCTTGACGCAGCCCAAAGCGGTAAGTCTGTAACGGACTCCGTGGCCGCGATGAAGGAAATCGCCAGTAAAATATCAATTATTGAGGAAATCGCCAGGCAGACAAACCTCCTGGCCCTGAATGCCGCCATTGAGGCCGCCCGCGCCGGAGAACACGGAAAGGGATTTGCCGTTGTTGCCTCGGAAGTCAGAAAATTAGCCGAGCGCTCGCAAAAGGCCGCCGGAGAGATCACCCACCTATCGGCAACAAGTGTTGTCGTGGCTGAAAAAGCTGGAGATATGCTGACAAAACTAGTTCCCGATATTCGTAAAACCTCTGAATTGATACAGGAAATCGCCGCCTCAAGCAATGAGCAAAACACAGGCGCTCAGCAAATAAACAAAGCCATCCAGCAGCTAGACCAGGTGATTCAACAAAACGCCTCAGCCGCCGAAGAACTGGCCTCCACGTCCGAAGAGCTGAACTCACTGGCCGATGAACTGCAGGATGCCATAGGTTTCTTTAAAATCGGCGACAGCGGCTTAAATATGGTCAGCGCCGAAAGAAAACCCAGATTAACACAACAGCTTACTCACGCCAAACCACCAGTCCATAAAGCGCCGGCAAGAACTATGATAGGCTCTCAACGAGCACACACACCACCTAAAGTTGTCGCAGCCTTCGACTTTTCGAACGCCAGAAGTAAGCACCTCTTATGGAAAAGCCGCCTGAGAGACTTCCTTGACGGCAAGGAAAGCCTTACGGAATCCCAGGCCGTGTCACATAAGGACTGCGACCTCGGCAAATGGATGTACTCAAAGGGAATTGATAGCTTTGGCCATTTACCGGAAATGCAAACACTTGAGAAAACCCACGAAGAACTCCACTCGGTAGTCAAGAATATCGTCAACCTGAAAAACGCGGGGAATACGTCCGAAGCGGAAGAGCAATACCTGCAAATTGATCCAATGAGCAATGAAATAATCAACCTGCTGACGGCCATAGAAAAGAAAATAACATAAGAAAACAGCGCATCGAAAACAGCGAAGCGAAAAAAGAGGTCAAGGAGGCAAGCCTCCTTGCGGGAGTTTGAGGGCAGCGCCCTCATGCCGTTAATGTTTAGCCTGAGCCCTGTAGACTTCTAAATTATTTATAGCCGGCCCGCCGCGATGTTTACAATTTGCGCTTTATTTTGTTAGTATTCCCTGTGAGATTAGCTCTGTGTGTAAAAACTGTGCCAGACTCCAGCAATGAACCGCGGCGTAAAGGGGCAAGCACCTCTGTTGCGGGCGTGGTATTTTAATGGGTATGACCCTCTGGATAAGCGAGCTGTTGCGCATGGCAAATATATCGGTTACATACTCCGAGGCAATTGCTATATTGCTTGTCTTTGCCTTTGTGGTTAATCTGCCTTGCGGATACTTCAGGGCGCGCCAACAAAGGCGCTCACCGAAGTGGTTCATGTATATACACATACCGATTCCATTTGTCATACTGCTGAGGTCTTTGGTTCATCTGGACTTCAGATACATACCACTGTCGCTTGCGGCCTCGGTACTTGGCCAATACGTAGGGGGCAAGCTCTGAATTCTATAGGGATTTAGCAGGTAAAAATTAATGGCAGATACAAATATCGAAAAGAAAAAAACTATTGTCGAAAAGATATGGAAATTTTTTACTTCCGTAAAGCTGGCCGTGGTGCTGTTTGCCTTTATAGCGCTGTCTTCGATAATAGGCACGGTAATTGAGCAGGACTCCAGGCCGGAGAAAAACATAAAACTCTTTACGAAGATGTTTGGCGCCGACAATGCGCAAAAGGCATATAAGACGGCCGCTTCGCTTGGCCTTATCGACATGTACCACTCGTGGTGGTTTAACGCGATGCTGGTTTTAATATCGGCAAACCTGATAATATGTTCAGTAGACAGGCTCCCACGCATAAAGCGCATCGTCGATGAGCCGGTAAAACCCCTCGAAACGCCGGAATTCGATAAATTTGGGATTAAAAAAGAACTAACCTTAGAGTGCGGCATGGAAGACGCTAAAACCAAAACTCTGGCAGCCTTAAAAAAACTCGGCTTCAGCCCCAATACACACCAATCAGGCAAGGACATCCAGATCTATGCCCATAAGGGGAGATTCACACGCTATGCCGTATATGTCATCCACTTCAGCATAGTAATCATCCTGCTGGGGGCGGTTATCGGCATGACCTGGGGGTTTAGCGGTTTTCTTATCCTCCCTGAAGGTGAGACCTCGGCCGTTGCCTATACAAGGCAGGGGGATGAGCACCCGCTTGGGTTTTCCATACGATGTGACGATTTTGCCATCTGGTTTTACGGTACCTCTGACATGCCTGAGAAATATCTGAGCTGGCTTTCCGTTATCGAAGGCGGCGTAACGGTGCTGAAAAAGACAATCGGGGTAAACACCCCACTAAAATACAAGGGTTTTACGTTTTATCAGTCGAGTTACGGGGCCGTTCCGGCAAAAGAAGCTAAAAGCCTTATTATCTTAAACATAACGCCAATAAACGGGAAGACTGAACAAATATCGCTGCCCGTAGGGGATTCGTTTAAAATCCCCGATACAAAGTTAACGGGCAAGGTGATTGCCTTTAGTCCCGCCCTTGCCTTCGATAAAGACGAAAAACCATATACATACACAGAAAATATGAACAATCCAGCCATCTATGTGGAGTTCAACGCCGGCGGCAATGAAAAATACTCCGGCTGGTTAGTCAAACGCTACCCCCAGACATGGGATTTGCCCGACGGCAGCAAGGTGGAATTAGTCGATAACTGGGGCTACCAGTATACGGGCCTTCAGGTGAGAAAAGACCCCGGCGTCCTGGTGGTCTACGCGGGTTGCCTCTTTATGACCATTGGGCTTTATTGCGCATTTTTCCTCAGCCATAAAAAAATATGGGTATTGTTGCAACCTGAAAAAGCGAAGGTGAAAATAAATATCGCAGCCTTTACAAATAAAAACAAGACCGGTTACGAGGGCAGAGTAACAGCCGTCTTTAACGGCGCTTTTAACGGCGCTTTTAACGGATTGACACCGAAAATCTCCAAATGAGGCAATAGATTGGCACAAGGGAGGTAACGTAAATGGGAAGCCCGATACTGTTTGGCATGGCCGAGGTTGGATACTTCATAGCCATGATGGTCTACATAGGGTATTTTATTTTCAAAAATAACGCCACCGGCGTTTGTGCAACAACTGTGGCCACGGCAGCCTTCTTATCGCAAACGGTGGCACTCCTTCTTCGCTGGGTAGAGTCCTACAGTTTAGGGATTGGCAGGGCGCCACTTACAAATCTCTATGAGTCGCTGATATTTTTCGTCTGGTGCCTGATGCTTGGCTATCTGATAATTGAGTTTAAGTATAAGAACAGGACATTTGGGGCATTCGTAACACCCATCGCGGGCCTTGCCCTTGGCTTTATTGACCTTACCGGCATATCGAAAGAGATTGAGCCGCTGGTACCGGCGCTTCAGAGCAACTGGCTCCTGGCGCATGTTACTATGAGCTTTATTGCGTATGCCGCCTTCGCAATTGCCTTTGCCACCGGTATGTTGTACCTGGTTTTAAATACTGAAAAGCGTAACGAGAGTTCCTATATTTTCTGGACGGTCGCTGGGAGCATTTTTCTTCTGGTAATCGCCGCTATGGGGGCTGACTATCTGAAGTTCAAGGTAATCGGCACATCGCCGGAGCATATCAAGAGCTATCTCTTCAGGGCGACATTCAGGAGTGATTCCGGCTTTACCGCGCTTTTGAGCTGGATAGGTGCGCTGGCGATTACGTTTTCAGTGTGGAGATATGGTTATGTACTAAAAAGGATGATCCAGTCATTTGGCATATCGCTGGAGTTCCTTGAGGACTTAAACTATAAGTTAATAGCAGTCGGATTTCCTATCTTCACGCTTGGCGGGCTGATATTCGGGGCGATATGGGCAGACCAGGCATGGGGCGTCTATTGGAGCTGGGACCCGAAGGAGACATGGTCGCTGATAACGTGGTTTGTCTATGCGTTTTATCTTCATGCCAGGTATCTGCGCGGCTGGAGAGGAAACAAGATAGCCGTGCTGTCGTCTGTTGGTTTTATTACGGTGATATTTACATACCTGGGTGTCAATATGTTTCTCTCCGGACTTCATAGCTACGGCGGAAGCTAATAGGGTATATGCGCTTGACAAAACATGATATAGGCTTGTATAACTTGACAAGAGCCAGTGAGTAATGATACTATCAGGTATTACGAAAGTATAGTCTGAGTGCTGAATGTAAATTTAAACCCTTCTCTCTCTGGTATTATTACTACAGATGGACTGTTTTTATAAGCGAATGATGAGGTTTTAAGTTGAGAAACATTAAGTGGGATATTATTTCTTGTATTGCTAGCGTATTGGGATTGTTGTTATCTTCGCTTGCTTTAGGTTTTTCACATTATGCCGGAACGTTACTTTTAGTCAGGGATATGCTGATATTTATAGGTTTATTTTCTTTAACAATGTTTTTGTTGATAAAAAATAAGATGAATGTTATAAAGATAGCGGAATATGAAAAAGATAAACAAATATATTTAAAGAACATTTATTCGTTCATATCAGACCAATTTAAATATTCTCATAATGCTATTCATGAGTTGAGGAATTATGGGTTCCTATACTATATAAAGTACATCAGTGATAATATTAATATGAGTTTTAATTTTAAAAAGGAAGATAGATCCAACTTTGAAAAATACTGCCATGTTATTACTATGCAATTAAGATGGACATTGCAATCGTATTTTGAAAAAAAAGGAATGCCGTTAAATGAAGATATAGCCATTACTATCAAGATGATTATACCAAGTAAAGATGTTGCTGTTTTGCTAGGTACGGTAAACAGTGAACAATTAGTAAAAATATCAGATAGGGACTATTGGATAATAACGGCCTATAGAGACCCTATAACATTTGAAAAATACAAAAATGAAAGAGATGTTGGTAAGGTATTGTATGACATTAAATCCAACACTGCTTTTAACCACATTTTATTGGCAAACAATTCTTGTTACTTCTGCAATGATCTACAAGCATTAGGGGTAATTTATATGAACAAGAATCCAAACTGGGGTGAACAATATAACTCGGTTATCGTTGTTCCTATCAGGTATTATGACAAAGACACTGGCAAGCATTATCCTTTTGGTATCCTGGCAGCTGATAGTAAAAATCCTCAAGGATACCAATTGTTTGATGAAAAAGACTGTAAGAACATACTTGCACATAGTGCGGATATGCTTGCTATGTATTTATTAAATACAGCATGGTCAAAAATATCAAGGGGGTCTGATAATGAATGATAGTGTTGGAACTAATGAAGAAAGTACGTTTGGTGTAGGTGATAAGTTTTTACCTATAATTGGTAAGTTTGCGGCATTATTTATCGATCCTAACGTGATAGTATGTACGGAGGAGAAGGAGGCTGAAAAGTGAAGTGGATGCATTTATTTTTTATGTCAGTGAATGCGTTAAAATATTTATGTAAGCGAAGCCTAAGAATTTGTAAAAGGCATTGAGGAAGCCATAATAGATGAGATGCTCTGTAAAGTGCATAATTTCGAATCATAACGTGTTCTATGCCGGCTAAGTGGCTTGAGATTACCGGAATCAAACAGAACAATCTTCAAGACATCTCCATAAGGATACCACATGACAAGTTTGTTGTGATTACCGGAGTATCCGGCTCCGGCAAGTCCTCCCTTGCCTTTGACACCATATTCGCCGAGGGGCAGTGGCGCTTTATCGAGTCCCTCTCCACGTATGCCAAGTTATTCCTTGAGAAACTCGACAGGCCGGAGCTTGACGAGGTGCGAAACATCCGCCCCGCCATTGCCCTCGCGCAGCGTAATCCCGTCAAGACCTCGCGCTCCACCGTGGGCACGGTGACGGAGATTTATGACCTCCTGCGGGTCGTATATTCACGCATCGCAGACCCTTTTTGCGCGGCCTGCGGGGCTGAGATCAGGCGCTGGGATACGTCCGGCATCTATGAGACCCTCATCGATAAACACCCGGGCGCTAAGGCCATTATCCTCTTTGATACGGACGAGCCGTTATCAAACCTCAGAGAACGCGGCTTTTACAGAATCTATCAGGACGGGGAGTTCATCGAGACATTCGGCATGCCTGACAACGAACACAGCCACAGTGTGTTAATCGACAGATTATTAATTCGCGCCGAGCCACGGCTTGCCGACTCTATAGAGCTTGCCTGGCGCGAGGGCGGCGGTAAAATCAAAGTTATCATATACGGTGAGACTGAGCTGTCCTTCTCGGACGGAAACGCATGCGACAGGTGCGGGGCATTGCTGCCTGACCCTACGCCGCTTCTTTTTTCATATAACCATCCTATTGGGGCATGTCCGGCGTGCAAGGGGTTTGGAAATATCCTCACGGGCGACATGGACTTAATAGTCCCAAACCGCAGGCTCTCACTTTCAGACGGGGCAATAGACCCATGGGAAAAACCCGCCTTTGACTGGTGGAAGACACAGATGCTCAGAGGGGCCGAGGCCGTGGGCATAGACATATACATGCCCGTTGAGGAGCTTCCAGAGGAGCATTGGCGGCTGCTTAACGAGGGGGTTAAAAAGTCTTTTTACGGACTGAATACGTTCTTTAAATTCCTCTCCGAAGAACGCCATAAACTCCACCTGCGGGTGTTCTTAAACAGATACAGAAAACCCGTCCTCTGCGTGGAGTGCGGTGGGTCAAGACTAAAAAAAGAGGTACTTGCCTATAAGATAGGCGGCCTCGACATAGCCTCAATGAATGCAATGACAGTGAAGGCGCTCTCATGGTTTTTTGAAACCCCTCCGGTAGGCAGCCACAAAAAAGAGGCCATTGAGGAGGCCTTAAGACACATAAGACAAAAGCTCAGGCTACTGAGCCGCGTGGGGCTTGACTACCTGACACTTGACAGGCAGACGATGACGCTCTCCGGTGGGGAGTACCAGCGCGTAAACATTGCCAATCAGCTGTCGTGCAGTCTTGCCGGCGCCCTCTACGTCATGGATGAGCCGACTGTCGGGCTTCATAGCAGAGATAACGCCAGAATTACGGAGATAATCGCCAGCCTCGCAGACCAGGGCAATACCGTCCTTGCCGTAGAGCACGACCCTGAGATAATCCGCGCGGCCGACTGGGTAGTGGAGCTTGGCCCTGGCGGAGGCAGCAATGGTGGGCGCGTTGTCTTTAGCGGCGGCATAGATGACTTTATCAGGGCAGATACCATAACATCGCGCTACCTGCACAATGCCGGCACATATCAGCCTTCCCCAAAAAAAGAGATTAAAAGAAACACCCCCATGCTCACCTTAACCGGCGCTGCGGGACATAATCTCAAGGACATTACTTTGCGTATCCCGCTGAACTCCCTTACCGCCATATCCGGCGTCTCAGGCTCTGGCAAGAGCACCCTCGCCGTCGATACACTCTACCGCGCGGCGGCCAGGCATTTTAACAGAAACTCGGCAAAGAGGCCGTTAAGATATAAAGACATCAAAGGGCTTGACAAGCTAAAGGGGGTCTGCCTCGTCGACCAATCGCCTATTGGCAGGTCGCCGCGCTCTAATCCCGCAACCTATTTAAAATTTTTTGATTCGATACGGACGATTTTTGCCGGCACTACAGAGGCAAGGCTGCACGGATACGGCCCCGGACATTTTTCTTTCAACGTAGCCGGAGGCAGATGTGAGCTTTGTAAGGGCGAGGGCAGCCAGAAACTTGAGATGTACTTCTTCGAGGATTTATACGTAAAATGCCCCGATTGCGCCGGCAAACGATACACCGCCGAGACGCTCAGGGTAAAATACAGGGGGCTCACCATAAGCGACGTGTTGAATCTTAGTGTCGACGATGCCGTGGACATATTCTGGGACGACCTTGCAATCACAAAACGGCTGAAACTCCTGAGAGAAATCGGACTTGGCTACCTGAGACTGGGACAATCTGCTACGACGCTATCGGGCGGCGAGGCGCAGCGCCTTAAGATATGCGCGGAACTCGGTGTAGCCGCAAACAAGAACTTCCTCTACATACTTGACGAACCCACAATCGGCCTTCACATGCACGACGTACAGGCACTGCTTGGTGTGCTGAGAAGGCTTCTGTCATTAAACAGTACCATCGTGGTGATTGAGCACAATATAGATGTAATAAGAGAGGCTGACTGGGTGGTTGACCTTGGCCCCGAAGGAGGAGAGGCCGGAGGAACAATCCTATTTGAAGGGCCGCCTGAGGACTTGCCTTATTGTACAACTTCGCACACGGGGGCCTGCCTGTTAAATTTTTTAAAGGCAGATCAGCCACGCGATGATTGAACTAAGCGACGACCTGAAACACATAGGGTCTTTTGTCGGCAGGTGCTTTGGAGGCCTGCCCGACACCGATGCCGCGCATCATGCTATATCGGCAGTCCATGTCCACAAGTCGTTAGAGGAATCAGACGGGCATGTGGAGGCAATCGGGCATCTCGTCGGCACAATAGCCGAAAGGGCAGAGGATTTCTTATCATGTGCCGCGACGGACTTCGAGGATTCCTTCAACACCATAGGGCAGTACATATCTGTAGAGCATCTGCCGCCTACGCCGTGCTGCCTGATAGGCAAGACACTGCTCGATACACTGCACGGCCATCTTAATGGCAACTCATACCATCCATCATCCTGTATATACCATACCTGAAAGAAGCACTAAGGGCTTTCTTCATCTCCGTTAGGGGAAGCTGATGCCGTAGGGTAAGAATTCCATATAGTGGTAAAACAATACCAACAAAACGGCAGGGGTGCGGAAAGCAAACCGCGGAAAGCAACGCTTTTCATCTGGCATGATAATTGCGCTTATGTATAATGTAGTATGGATTATCGATATTATATTTTGTATCGCTGTAATGTAAATGTTATAATTCTGTAATCAATATGAAATTATTATTGATTGCTGTGCCGGCAATGGGAGGAAGGCGATGTATAAAGTACTTTTAGCGGTTGGCGACTATTCCGCAAGGCTGGCGTTGAAGTCTTTTTTGGAGCTGAATAATTTTTCGGTAGTAGAGGCTCCAAACGGCGCATTTGCTATCAGAAGGTTTAAGGATGATATGCCAGAGGCGGCCATTCTGGATCTGAAACAACCAGATACGGACGGTATCAATGTATTCAGGAAAATGAGAGAGGTAAGCGAAGAGATACCGATTATATTATTATCCGGCAATGGCGAAACAAATCTTGCTCAAATGGCCGTAATTGACGGCGCATATGACTATTTTCCCAAGCCGCTCGATATTGACAGGCTCTTGTTTGTCCTGACAAGAAGTATCAAGGCTAAAGTATATTCTAAGGGAATGAACGCGTTTAACAATACGGTTAATTCAACCTTACAGTGGCATTTAGGCAGCAGTGAAAGTATGAAAAAAACCATAATAGACATAGAAACCGTTGCACACAACGGTGTTTCAGTAAATATCCATGGTGAAGAGGGCACTGGCAAATCATTCATTGCCCGCATTATCCACCAATACGGCAGCATGGCAGAGATGCCATTCATTCATATCAACGCCGAGTCTGCCTTCAAGGGGCGCAAGGGTGCGCCGGCCAGAGTTAACAACCTGTTCAGGCAGGCGGACGGTGGGACGATTTACCTCCAGAACCTGCAAAACATATCGCCCGGCGTAGCTGCCAATCTGATTTCGGTTATTACTGAAATGGCAAATAATGGCAAGGCCTCAGGGCCAAATGTCCGCATTATCGCCTCCTCACCAGTGGGTCTCAACGCCAGCGACAGATTTAAAAAGCATGCAGACCAGTTTTTATTCATAGACTGGTTTGTAATCGTTGTACCGCCATTAGTTCAAAGGGTTGAGGACATACCGGGTCTTGCCAATAAGTTTATAGCCGATATAGCCGACGAAATGAATCTCTGTGTGAAAGAGATAACAAAAGAGGCCCTGAAGCGCCTGTTAAAGTATCAATGGCCGGGTAACGTAAGGGAATTAAAAAGTGCCGTCAGACGGGCGGTTATTGTTTCTGACGGTATGCTGATAAGGGCCGAACATTTTGACTTTTTACGGCACAAGAATAACGCCTTGCCGAAGATGTCCCTTAAAGACAAGACGGCCATGGCAGTAAAAGATACCGAAATCAAGGTTATTCTAAAGGCCCTTGACCTGAGTTCAGGGCACAAGACCCTGGCTGCAAGTATGCTCGGTGTAAGCAGAAAAACACTCTGGGAAAAGCTTAAAGAGCATGGTATCACGGCATAAACCCTGCGATTGGCGGCTTCGGCGATTTATGAGCCATATTCATGCCTTTTCGTATCTCATCGGAAGAACTCCGGTAAACGTGGATTGCCCATAAATATAATCCTATGATAAATGGTTCGCTTCTTGTCATGATTTTGTGCATAAATAGGAAAAAATATTCGATTATTGCATGCAAAATGGCGTTGGCCTCTATGGTGAACGATAGCATTTCTAAAATTACCACATAAACAATATGGATTGATACAAGAAAAGATGCAACTTCCAGCAACGCCCGTATTTTTCTTTTAATAAATGGCAAAAGTGCCGATAAAATCGCAAACGTAACAGGCACGTTATATGTAAATGCATTGATAGACATTGGAATGGCACGTTCCCTGTATTTTAGCGAACCAAACACTACTGTAAACACATCCTGTTCTCTATATACGTCTATGTAAGCAGCGTGTGTGAATATTCCAATCACATTTGAAATTATAGATAATAAAACGGTACCGTATATTTCCTTTACTTGTATCCAGATTACCAATATTATGAAATAGGATATAAAAAATAACGCGGCCGCCTTTAATAAACTGTTACGATGTCTTAGAGGTATCATAGTGCAAGTATACAATAAAAATAACAAGTGCAAACGCTATCATCATCCCCTGAAGTATGTACACGTGGAAGTATTCAAAGAATTTTCGGTAGTATACCCCTACAAAACCTAACGTGGCTATTCTTAAGACGTTTCCTATATGGATTAAGATTACTCCTGCCGTTATGCCTGATAACTTCTTTTTCCATGAAGACGGGAATGCCGCTACGGCAGACACATATATCAACATCGCCTCGATACCGTTACAACCGAACTGCACTTCCATTGCAAAAGATGGTTTACTATTTGATTTGTTGACATGGGGTTTGATAATTATTTTAGAACCGGTAAATGTCGCATTCTGATTCAAAATATTTAATACCTGTGTCGATTGAATTACCAGGAGTTTAGTCAGCAGTCCACTTAGATTCATTTCTTTGATTACATTGAAATGGACAACACTATAAGCAATCAATAAAACTAATATATAGGTAAACAGCAATTGCCTGATGTTAAGAACTCCTGAAACTATATCTCCCCCTTGTTAGCAAGGCTTGCTATATAGTCGGCAGTCCTGATAGCAAGGGCTTCAATAGTCAGCGACGGCGACTCGCCCCCTCCTGAACTTGGAAACACACTTGCGTCCACGACAAAAAGGTTTCTCCATCGGTGGCTCCTCAGGTAACTGTCAACGACCGAATCTTCGGGGCTGCTGCCCATGCGGCATGTGCCAAAGACATGGCTTGAGTTGAACGTGTCATAAGCGCCGGATTCCTCGAATATCTTCTGCACCCCTGACGATAGAAGTATCTCTCTCGACGTTTTCGACATAAACTCAAGGCGTCGTATGTCCATGTCTTCAATAAACGTATTTATGCGTGCTATGGGAATACCCGCGCCGTCTTTTATAAGCGGGTCCGGCTCTATATATGATTTCTTGTTTGGCAGCGACTCCCCCATCGCAACAATAGTGAGGACATTGCCGAAGATGCGCCTCATGGCCTCTTTATGGCTTTTTCCCCATCCGGTGGCGGCGCGTTTTGCGTAATTAATCGGACCGGTAAGGTCTGCCTCGGCCACGGCAGAAGAGAAACGGCAGCCTCCGATTACGCCGGGTATCGAGTCGGCCCCATTGAAATCCCAGCAAATACTGTCAACGGGTATCCCACGGTGGCTGCCAAGCGATTCAGTGTGAATTGCGCTGCTGAACCAGTAGATTGTCTCCATAAAGTGCTTTCCAACGTTGCCTGATTCGTTTGCAACACCGTCAGGCGCATTATTGTTTTTAGATGTAAGAAGCAGGCGCGGCGTCTCAATAGCGCCGCACGATACGATTATAACTCTGCCTGATAAGGCATGGTTCCTGCCAACGGCATCCATATACTCCACCTTTGCAATCCTGTCAGAAGGCCCCGCCAGAAGGGCTGTAACCCTGCATTCGTCTTTTACTACACAGCGTCCCGTCTCCAATGCCTTGCGAATGAAGGTAACATCGACACTGCCTTTGTCCGTCCGGGGACAGCCGCGGTAACAATTCGCGCAATAGTTACATTCCGGGCGTCCGTCATAGGGCCGTGATAAGATCGCTACTGGATTGATAGCCAGATTCAAACCAAGCTTAAGGCAGCCTTCTCTGATTTTTGTACTGGCATAGCTTATTCGATGAGGAGGCAGCGGGTACGGTTCGCTTCGATAACGCACCGTGTCGCCTGAGGGGCCTGCTACCCCTATAATCCGCTCAACTATGCAGTAGTATGGCTCAAGTTCGGAGTATGTCAAAGGCCAGTCACCTGCAACCCCAAAACGGCTCCGCATCTTCATTGAATCGGGATGAAGGCGATGAGCCTCCGCGCTGAATATAAGAGTGGAGCCGCCAACCCCTCTCATATGGTGGTATGTACCAGAGGCACGGTAGTCCGTATTATTGGTAAATCCATCAATATGGCTCCACGAGCGGAGCCCTTTCAGTTGTGGCCTAAGCCTCTGCATGGGGCCAAATGAATAATTGCCCTTGTGCCGTGCCCTGTCAGGAAAAGCGGATTGCTCCCATGTGTCCCTGGTGAGATTGTATTCGGATGGTGAATAGGCAGGGCCGGCTTCAAGGACAATGACCTTCAATCCATGCCGCGTAAGCCCCCATGCGCTTGCCCCGCCGCCCGCGCCGGAGCCTATAATGACTACATCGAAATCAGCTTGAGCCATCAGCCCCGAAGCGCCGGGGCCTGGTAATAATCCGGAAATCCATAAGGCTGGGGCGGGCCGTTATAGCCCAAGCTGGCCCAGCTTCCACGATGGCTATAATAGTAGTGCAACGTATCTGCTCTCATTGTGTATAGAAATATCCTTTGCATGGAGCCATACCCACTCTTCAGGGCCTTATCGATAATGGCATCACGGCCTTCTTCTTTCAGATATACGAAGCCCTCCGCGTTTAATTCCCTTGCCATCGAGTTAAGCCATGTGCAGCCTTTTTTGATCAGCAGGCGGTAGCGATTATCTGTCGCTGCCTTTGATTTGACTTGTTCCGGTACGCCAAGCTGCAACGCCCCTGGCGTCACATCCTCAGGGATTAGTGTATCAAGCAGTGCCTCAAGCGTCCTTTCCTCACTAAGAGAAAGCCGCGTGGGGCGAAATAAATCCCTGAACAGGTAAGCGGATACGGCCAGAAGCCCTCCACCTACGGCAACCCTGAGAAAATCCCTCCGTGAGACAGGCATATTATCCCCTGAAAACGGCGATAAACATCCGTTTCAAAGATATTCGCATCTTCAATGTGTCATCCTGGTTTATTTTCTCTTTCTCAGAATAATATACAGCCCTGATATGCCAAATGCTGCCGCTGCCAGAAGTGAACCCAATGGAGTAAAAATCGGGACTGCGGTAGATGGTGCGGGTACAACACCGGCGATGGCGTTACCTGATAATAAAAGTACCAGTACCGATGACAAAATATAACGCAATTTCATACATACCTCCTTATAAACTAATATTGGTAACATACTACATGTACTAATATACTGCCAACGGCTATACCGTCAACGGCTGGCTTTCTGAAAAACCGCTACACAAAAAAAGGCAGTACTGTCCGTTCAGCAGGATTTCTGTTTAGTCTTCAGCCAATATGGAACCGGAATTCCCTTAGATTCCATAGCCTCTATTATCACATCTTTCGTAGAGGGCCTTACGCCCCCGCAGAACATCTTGCTGTAACCTTTGCTCATGTTGATAGCCGCCAACAGGTATATCAACCCTATGGGAAGCAGCAGCGGCAACAGCGGTAACGCAACTACTATAACTAATATGACAGCGTATTTCTTCATGGGTTCTATTATATATTATGTAATAAGATTAATCAAGCCCACAATGGAGTTGTAAAAATAATACACTCTGTACAATTTGTAGTAATTCCGCAATTAATAACAGGCCATGCAGGGGGACATGGCCTGTCTTATGAGGGGGTTGTGAAGTAAAGGAGAGTGTTCTTATCTTATCACAGAATATTATCTTTGTCAAGCGAATAAAAATATTTATTTAAAATTTATTATTT
>PEAC01000047.1 GCA_002753305.1 Nitrospirae bacterium MYbin6 | reverse complement strand
ATACGTCGAACTTTAACGGCATTGTCCTGACCCCAAGGCTCTCTATCTCTTTGGCACTGCTCTTTGCCTCTTCGATATTTATGTCTGAGATAACGATGTTTACACCCCTTTGCGCAAGCAAATTCAGGATATTAGCACTATTTGAGTAGGTGGCAACGGCGTCCGAACTGGTCGTAGCGCCAACGCTTACGGCCGTAGAAATACACCCCGGGGCGCTTATCCCATTGCTATAGCCATCGTTACCCGCGGCAATGGCCGTTGCGATACCGGCTGAGCGGAGGTTGTCAATGGCTGCCTTAGTGCTGCTTTCATCCGAGTCACAATTAGATGTATATTTATCGCCGCCAAGGCTCATATTTACGGAGGCTATCGAAATAGCTGCCCTTAATTCGTATACCCTCTCCAGCCCCTTGAGTTGATCGGACGTCCACGAAAGGGCACAAGAAGATGAAGTGCCACAATAATAGATGCTGTCAAAGCGTGAGAACACCTGAATGGCTATAATATTTGCCCCTTTGGCTACCCCCGCAGACTCGCCGGCATCTAACCCTGCCGCAATACCCGACACATGCGTCCCATGGTCACACTCTTCGGTTGGACAATTCCCCCCATATGGCATCGCACTACCGCTTGCCGTTGAGGACGTTACACCGCCCGGACACATGGACAACGATTGGTATGCCACATCGGTAGTTGAATAACATGCTTCAGAGACAACCTTCCCCGTTAGTATTGGGTGATTTTTATCTACACCCGTGTCTAAGATTGCCACTGCGAAACCCGTGCCGTCATATCCGCTGGTCCACGCGGCAGGCGCGCCAACTTTTGTTATATTCCAATTAACCGTGGTAGGTTTTGACGGTTTATCCTCAACAACGGAAGTTACGCCGCTAATGGAGAGTACGGCATCAAGGGCGCTGCTGTCAACGGCCATCGAGATATAGGGGATATACTTATACTTGTAATGAGACATTACATTAGCAGAGGCTAGCTGCTCCATGGCCTTGTCCTGCGCCCGAGAAATCGCGCTCACCTGCGTGTCCCCCTCCGGCGCGGACAGGCTGCCCATTGGATGGAATGTGGCATCGACCTGGACGATAACCTTCACCGACCCGTCGCGCTGTGCCTTCGCGGCTAATTTGCCGTATCCCCCGGCTGTCAATACCTTGCCCTGTAGTGCCGGTTGCAGCTCACCGGCAGACGCAAAATCAATGCCCGCAGCAAACATCAACGATACAATAACAAGCGTTCTTAAATAACTTACTAATTCGCTGAGATTTCTTTTATGGCCAATAGGTTTACTCACAACTCCCCCCTTAATAATAAACATCTGGCCGGCGGCTGCCGGCCAACCTGCCCTCACAGGCAGAGCTTAACAGTTATTCACCTGACAACACCCTGTAGAGAAACGTCTGCTGGGACGATTCTGAGGCGATGTTGGGATTTTCCGAGTACGTCATAACGGTGTAAAAATTATAAATCTGCCCGGAGATTTTCACTGATCTTGAATCTATGACCTTGGTATAGGCCTTATAATCTCCCAGGGTGCTTATAACATCCGGACAGACTTTCGGATTTGATGACGTGACTAAAGAGGTATTTGCAGTACACACCGTTGCGGAAGTACCGGAACACGCATTTCCGGCATAGTCGGTATATGAGCAGCTCGTCCACTGATATACATTGTCGGGGTCACAGGCCGTTAAAGTATTTTTCTGTGTCAAACAGGTCGAGTTTTGAATGGTACCAAAGTCGGGGTTGGCCTTCATACCGTCGAGATAATTTTTCATTACAGCCCCGGCCCCTCTTGCGGCCTCCAGTGCCGTGGCATACCGTTTTTCTATACCCGATATCTTCGTTCCCTGTGTTACGATATATAGAAGCGCCCCCGTTAGGGCCAGCGCAATCATGGCAAACAGCATTGTCAGTACCAGGGCAAAGCCCCTTTCATTACTTACTATAGCCATAGCATCTCCCTCATTAAGAGATATTGAGTGGTTTCGCGACAAGTTTATACACCCTCCACTTATAATTAGCGTAATTTGCAGACAGTGTTGACAAGGCAAAATTCTTCAGGGTTATGTCACTGTCACCAATTAAAATTGTGCTTGACGGATAGGTATAGTCCCTGTCGAATTGCCCCTCCTGCAATAAAATGTATATCCTTATTTCCTTCAACTGATAGTCTATGTCCGGGGCCTGTGCCGGCAGAGCGCTATCGGTCCATGTGATTACACCTATATTGTTGACGTCCAAGCCAAAGGCCACCTGAAAGTCCGCCACACAATCCAGAAGAGGCTGCGCGTCTCTCATGCCGTTGGATTGGTTTAGCAGCCCTCTGTACAAGGTATACGTGCCGGCATTACACTTAGCGGGAAAGTTTGTCGGGTCTCTATAGAGGAAATAATCAGCCCTGTTAAAGGGCATTCTCAGGTCTGTCTTGCCATCGACACCATAGAGGAGGTATATCATGTCTATGTCCCCGGGGGTTGGCATGTTAGAGGTGTAGGTTAGCCCGGAGGTTAACGTAGTAGTCCAACTGTTACTTGTGTTAAGCTGCAAATCCTTTCTCTTTGGTGATACAAATATAACCCTGTCGTTTGTTGACAAATCATATCTTGTATCGTTCCACGACTTGAGTACCCAGCTGGCGCCGTCATAATAAACATAAGACCATTTCTCCGTAGTCTTTGACGAAGAGACATCCAGAGATTTAATCGCAAAGGCGTCTGAGGTGTTAGGGCCTGTGTTATTGCCAATTACAACCGACCGCGGCTCGTTTGCCGTGGCATCGTTTAAAACTTGCGGGTCGGGGGTATATGTACCGTCTGAGACTGCCTCATTATAGGTGTATCCTAACGATGGTGAAATTGACCCGCGTGGGAGGCCATAACCGGCCATCTCTATGTCGTGCCTTAATATGTCAAGTCCTATTGAGCTTTCCATCTGCGTTTCCGTTTGCTTTGTCACGGTTTTAAAACTGCGGGAAATAGTGATAAACGATGAATACGCTGCTGTCATAATTGCCGCCGTGATGAAAAGCGCTACCATCAACTCTACAAGCGTAAATCCGCTATCGTGTCTGTTCATTTTGTCACCACCGTGCTGACGGCATAACTCATATTCTCTCCCTTAAATGACCAGGTCAGAGTAAGGGCAACTACGCTGCTGTCGGTATAATTTGTAATAGTCTTGGCAATGCCATAGTTCATATTCATTTTTTGAAACTGCTTCGTTACCGTGTTCGTTGACGTGCAAGTCAGGCAAGGGGTTATGCTTGCAAAGTCCTTGTTTCTTGTAGCCTCAAGTTCCGCGAAGGCTATTTTCACCGCCTCGTCTCTGAGTTCGTTCTTGACTGAGACACTACCGGCCAAAATAACCGCCTGCATCAGCCCCAGCAGGACTACCAGCAATATCACCATAGATATCATAGCCTCGGCCATAGAGAAGCCTTTGTGGTTCTTAATTACATCTTTAACGAAATCTACATGCATTATTGCACCATTTCCCCATTTTGATCCTTGATAAGGACACATTTATACATGAATACTCAGGGTATTGGACATCGCTGCAATCCGATGTCATATCGGATGTGTTGCAAGAGGTAGTAGGATTTTCAGGGTCGCAGCCCGGACTTGTGCTGTCGCACTCCCTGCACTCGACATAAAAAGTTGCCGAAGATCCACCATAATTATCACTATCCAACAGCCCTTTCTCCGTAAAAGGTAACAAGGTTTTACTCTCGGCATTTTTCATAGTAACAGTCAGCGCGACAGCCTTTAGCACAGTAGACCCGGCGGTCAGGTTATCGAAAGGAGATATGCCGGCCACTAACTGATTATAACTTGTGATATCGGAGGCAGACGTCCATGAGACGCCATAGCTTTTTTTGGCTGCCATCGCCATAGACCTCAGGTCCATGAGTGTGGAATAAAACTGCCTTACATCGCCCTCTATCTTCATCTTCTGGCGCATACCACCGAAGTATGAGACCATCAATCCGGCCAATACTCCGATAATGGCAATAACCACCACCAGTTCTATGAGGGTTACCCCGCGTGTACCGCTTAGGGCAACCCTGGCTTTAACGTTTAGTTCAGTGTTCATCGTAATCATCTCACCTGATAATCCAGTGAAGTATCTTATTGCCCTTTACAGGAGACACGAAGGCCGGCGGCTTGTCTGGATTCATGCCGGGTATAAACGGTGTATATGGCGTCCCTGACGAGAAAGACGCAGAGGGGTCTATCTGGCTGATAGCCGCCGTGGACAGCTGCACCAGCAATCTGCCTTTCACTTTAGTGATATCGACGACCTTGTTGGTACAGGAACTGTTATCAGTTATTGCCGCTCCGGTTGCGCAGTTCAGGCCCCACATCCTGGATTGGCCCGAAAACGTACAGATATCCGTTGCGGGCTGGCTTGTCGAGAACATCGTGAAATTCAGCCCCGTTATGCTTGGGTCGGTGGTAGCCCTCTCCTGGTAATACGTGCTGTCCATAGGGTTCAGCGCCAGATACCACCCCGCGTTGGTATAGTCGCCGTTGTTTAGATTGGTGCATGTGGTGGCAGGGGTAGATCTCTGCCGGTTCCCTTCCGTTGTCGGGTTTGCCGGGGCGCCGACGGAGGCAAATTCGACGCTGCTTACTGAACACACATTTCCCGCCGTGCACATAAACGGTGCGCCCCCTATGATGTCGGGCTTCAGTGTGTAGTCGACGCCGCCTGTTTTGCTGGTGCCGTACTTATCTGTAGTAAAGAAATACCTTCCTGTGCCAAAGTACAGGTAGTTTTTACCAAAACATTGGTCTACGCCTATCTTGGCAGTTACCGGGAATCCATTGGTGGTGAGGAATTTTACGTACTGGTTGTCAAAGACCCAGCTGCTTGGGTTGCTGCTGCCCATATAGACCTTGACAACGCCTCCACCCCAAGCTGGGTAACCGCTTGCCGAATCGTTGTCCAGAGACTTGGAGTATCCGAAGAAGACAAAATCAGTATTGCCGTCTTCGTTGACGTCCAGTCCGTTTGTAAACAATCTGCCGCCAAAGCTGTTGTTGTAGGCGCTGCCATACACTGACCCAAGGTCTATAGTCGTAGTGGTATTGATGGTAAAATCGGAGTTCAGCTTCAGGATGAACGCGTTCAGGTTTTGGTTTGTCGTCCCTGTGGTGTCATTCGGCCCTGAGAGGAACATCACGTATTTTACCGAGTTTCTGTTGATTACGGCAGGCCCCGAAAATGTCATTTTTAATTTAGGGTCCGTAAACTCCCACAACAGTTTTGGGGTCTTAGGATTGGTAACGTCAAGTGCGAAATAGGACGACGTGCCCACACAAGTCGTCGAGTAGGGATCGGCACACGTGTCCGTCGGTGGGGTTACAGTAGAATTCCCGCCACACCCGGCGCCTAGCCTCATCCCGCCAATCAGTATTCGCTTGCTTCCCGACGATATGAGATACGGGGCGGCGTCTATCATAGAGATGTGGCAGTAGCTGGGGTCGGCATAATATCTGAGATATGGGAGGATGTTCTTAGGGACAAAGGCCCACATCTCCTCGCCAAGGGCGATGCTGTCGATAGTTCCCACTGTGTCCTGGATTTTATCGAAACCGGTAAGTCCGGTTGACGAGAGCTGGCCAATCTTGAAGGCATGGAGCATTCCATCGTTTGCCCCTACGTATAGAACGCTATAGTCGCTGTTGGATGCGGCGGCGGTGTACTTCACGATAAGCGGCGAAGAGTACACGATGTCCCCAAGCTTCCATGTGCCTGCCGTAGCGGAATCAACCGGATTATAGAGCGGCAGGGTCCTGTCCCTGTATATGCTGACATTGTCATCAGTACCCCTTATGTAGTCAATCAGCGTATTTGTGGTCATGCCTGTTATGGTGCCAAAATAACTCGAGAAGCACCCCGCGTTTCCGGTCGTAAAGGCAACCAGATTACCGGAGCCGCATGACGTAGAGGTGATTGTCTTGGGGTAAGCGCTGCTGCTGTCGTTTACATAAATGGTCCTGCTTGCCGCGGATCTCTGGAATAACTTCTTACCGGCCTCCCATAGCGGCACGACATCGTCAATAGACTTATCGGCAAGGGCGGTATTGGGAGCGCCGTCACCATCGGTATCCGACCATTGATTGACGACGAGCTGGTCATTTGTAAAGGTATACGCAATGACCCTGTCGCTCTGGAGATTCAATTTGTAATCGTGAACGGTGTCCTCTCTGATGTTTGATATGTCGGCAGAAGTGTCGTAGTAGTACCACAGGGAGTTTGTGTAACCAAGCCACGAGAGTTTCTTTGTCGAAGACGGGGTAGAGGCAATGTTAAACAGCTTCGATGGATAGAACACGGCTTGAAACACGTTGTAGCCTTCTGTGCTCTTCTCACCAAGAACTGATGCGGCGGTACCAGAGGCGGCCTTCGCGGCGATGCTGAGAAACGCGTTTCTCAGGGCAAGCTCAAGTGCCTCGGCATTGCTTGCTGACTGGTATGAGCCTCCGCCATTAGCCGCAGTATTACTCAACAATGTTACAGGGCTGCATTCGCCGCCCAATCCATTGTCCTGTCCGTTGAATACCACATAGGTGGAAATGTATTGGCTTGCCTTAGTGGGCGCGGCTGAGGTCGATAAGTGCCCGCCACCGTCTTTGGTAAACGTGAAGATGTTTTTGTTCTTCGCAAGCCACGACAGGTCATCAAGGTACTTGCTGCCACTGTACAGGAAGCAGGTGTTGTCGTCATCGTCATCGCTGTCAAGGCTTGTACCGGCCGAGGGTACGGCCAGCGAGACTACGTTGGGATTTCTATCGGCCGTGGACACACCGTCGGTAACCATGAGGACATTGTTTTGCCTGCACGTATAGTCAACGGGGTTTTGCGCCGTGTCGAAATCAGCAGCATTCAGCCGCATGTCCGTCCGGTTGGAGAAATAGCCGATGGCGTTATAAAACGCCTCGGCATACGGCGTCCACGTAGAGGCCGTGATACTGTTTATCGAGTCGATAAATGGCTGCTTGAGGGTATTTAAAACCGTTTTGTCGTCGGTCTGGGGAATATACGAAATGATCTTTCCTCCGTCAAGGTTAGTCCCAGAAGTGGGGCATGGCAAAATAGTGGAATTATCGATACATTCCGTTACCGAACCTTTTGTGTTGAACGTCATTATGCCGAATTTGATCAGGTCATAGAAGTCGTGCACAAGCCCCATAGGGGTCGATGACTGTTCGATTCTGAGCTGATAGGTCTTCAGTGGATCGCCTAGCTGGGAAAGAATGCCAAAATCCAACAGGATGGCCGGCAGCGTACCGGAGCCGTTTACCCCCTGTGTCAGGAGCGCATCACCTGTAGGGTCGGTTACCGGGTTTGACGTAGTATCGTTACAATAGTTCACAAACCCCGTTTCTATACATGCGGTGGAAGACCAGGCGCTGCCGTTCCAACAAGAACCGACATAACTTTTACTGCCCAACGAACCCGGGCCCGTCGTGGCGCATACTGCCGCTAATTTATTGGCGTCTTCGTAATCCGGCGGCGCTGAGGAAAGCGTGCCGTAGTAGCCTTCGCAGTCGTTTTTTACCCTTGATACATCACCTGTACCTATACCTGTGCCCCCACCGGAACCCCCTACAGTACACGGGGTGCCGCACGACCAGCATGTCTGCATGGTGTGGTTAAACGTAGGCAGTGTCTTGTCGCCCCCATAGCCGGAATCCGGCATGCAGTCAGCCGTTGCATTTTTTGCCTGTCCCATGTTGCCATAAAGCCACTGGTATATGGCCTCCTGGCATCTTGAGGCGTCGAATGCGCCCTTAAATATATCGATTCTGCTTGTCCCGCCGTCAGAACTCCCAAGGTCGGGATAATCGCCGTTGTTTGGCCCCCTGACGCTAAACGTAACCTGATTCGCCCCAGGCACGGTAACAGACTTTATGTACCTCATCCCGTTCCAGCCCCTGGACTCTCCAACAAGAATATTATATGTACTGTCGTACTTGCCTCCGGTTAAAACCTGTTTTTCCACATCCATTTTCGAGATTGCAAGCCAGTTAAGGAAATTCCCACGGGCTATAAACTCCGTAACGTCGGTCAGGCCCGCGTCCATGCTTATACAAAGATACGAGGTGTTGATATACGAACAGGTCTTGGCCCCGGTATACGCGACAAACGTAGAGCAGTTTCCATCGTTAACAAAGGCCGTACCGTTGTTGCCTTTATATAATGTAGTATTATCGAAGTATCCCACATATGTCTTGGAGTCGGTATAGCTGTTATCATAGCCCGGGTAAATTCCGGCCGCCGATGAGGTATATGAAGTAGTCGAGTAGTAGGCCGGGTCGTACATGCTGAGGGAGTTATCTATCATCAGAAGGAGGTTCGGCCTCAGCGTCTGTGGGATAAAAGGCGGAGTGGAACAATACTTCTGCATTGCCGCGGATGCCGGGGTCGGTGTCGGGGTCGGCGTAGGGGTGGCGCCCGGCGTAGGGGTGGCGCAAGCTGCGGCTGCATCGACGGTAAATACCGCGTTAACGCTTAGGGCACCCGACACGGTTACGGTACATGTGGCGCTTGTCCCTGAGCATGCCCCGCTCCAGTTGGTGAATGTCGAACCCGCGGTTGCCGTAGCGGTAAGAGTTACAGATGTGCCGGAGGCATATGTGGCATAGCAGGTACTGCCGCAGTTAATCCCACCGGAACTGCTCGTTACCGTTCCAGACCCCGTACCGGAGGACGATATGGATATGGAATACGCGGGAGCGACAACAAAAGTGGCCGCAATGGTATGGGTGGCCGTTACGTTGCTGAAGGTATAGGACGATGGCGTCCCCACTGAAACACCATCTACGATTACGGACGATATGGCATATCCGGCGTTTGCCGTTATGGTAAAGCCCTGGCTGTTACCTTGCGTTATCGTGGTAGTTCCTGGGCTTATTGTCCCGTTAGCGCCCTGTGTAACAGTTATCGCGTATGTTGGAGTTGCCGAGAGAGTAAACACTGCTGTAACGGTTCGCGCTGCGTTTTCCATCGCCCTTGTACATTGATTGCCACTGGTAGAGCTGCATCCCGACCAGCTTGTAAAAACCGAGCCCGGGTCGGCAACTGCCGTGAGGATTACCGTTGCATTATTGTCAAAAGCATTCGTTTGAGTCGTACAACTGGCACCGCAGCTAATACCGGCAGGATTTGAAGATATTGTACCAGTACCCGTGCTGCCTGTTTTATTTGCGGTTAGATTCTTAGCCGCCTCACCCACTGAAGCCGTAAAGACCAGCGCCAGCGCCACCAATAAAAACATAATTTTTATATTCACTGCCGAGCTTCTCCGATAACTATACATGATGTGCCTCCTTCGTCATATTACATTATACAATATCTTCATTTTTGATATCATCAGCATATGTATTGTCTAACATGCTGTCTGTCTGATTTAAGTTAACCATAGCCAACGTGAATAAATCGTGAATTATTTTAGCCGGCTGCCCTCGCACCTCAGTGCCATGGAAAAAAATCTTTTTCAGCCAGCCCCAAACAGCTTGACCAAATTAAAGAAACAAGGTTATAGTAGTGTGTTCTCATAATGAATGCTGATATAAAAGGAAAACTAACGAACGGAAAATGGGGGCCCATAGCTCAGCTGGTAGAGCTACCGGCTCATAACCGGTTGGTCCCAGGTTCGAGTCCTGGTGGGCCCACCAAACCACCGATTTATCCGATACCACACCCCATTTCCGCGCTGGCGGCACGATGCTAAAGGCGCTGGCGCTCTTGAAAGAGATGCAGGCCCTTGACACCCAAATAATACGCCTTAAGACACTGATTGAAAACACCCCCTCAGCAATGGACGGCCATGGCCGGGCATTTAAGGATTCCCAGGACGAAAGGCAAAAAAAGACCACTGACCTTGACAGGGCACTTAAGCAAAAACGCGACTATGAAAGCTCCGCCGAGGATAAATCAGACAAGATAAAGAAACTCCGGGCAAGGTCGGCAGACCTAAAGACAAACAAGGAATACCAGTCCCACTTGAAAGAAGTGGAACAGCTCGAAAAGGAAATCCGGCTGATAGAAGATAACATTCTGATAGTCATGGAGCAGATTGAGGAGCACGAGAAAACCGCGGCGGCGGCCAATAAGAAATTCGAAAAAGAACAGGTAAAATATCACGAGGCAGTGGCCGTCGTACAAAAAGACCAGTCCGAGGCCGAAAAAGAACTTGAGACACTCTTAAAGCAGCGCTCCGCCCTGGCTAAAGGCATCCCCAAAGATCACTACGACAAATATATGTACCTCATAGAGCGTAAGAACGCCGTTGCCGTCGTGGCGGCAAAGGCCGAGCTATGCCAGGGCTGCTTTTTAAACATGCCCCCACAGGTGTTTGCCGAGGTAATAAAGGGCGAAAAGATAAACACATGCCCGCAGTGTGGCAGGATGTTATATTTCGAGCCTGAGCACCAGAGTTAAGATAATATGGATAAAAATTTCCGGCAATATATATATAGCTAAGAAAAAATTTCCGCCTGCCGTATACCTCCGACAAATGTAAGCATCGTAACTACCTGATATTATTACATAAAAACACCGACAAACAAGTTGGCACGATACTTGCAATTACCTCGAATGAATACATTACGAGGAGGCGGGTATGGCATTTGTAATCAACACCAATATATCATCGATTAATGCGCAGAGGAACTTGATGCGGGTACAGAGTCCCCTGCAAGAGGCAATGCAGCGATTGTCGTCCGGCCTGAGAATCAACTCTGCCAAAGACGACGCAGCGGGCCTTGCCATCGTGACCAGAATGACAACCCAGACAAGGGGACTAACCGTAGCCATCAGAAACGCAAACGACGGCATATCTATGGTGCAAACGGGCGAAGGGGCGCTGGAAGAGGTGACAAACAACCTTCAACGCATGAGGGAACTCTCCGTGCAGGCCCTAAGCGGGCAGTACGGCGCAAGCGACATAGGCTTTATGCAGCAGGAGGTAAACGCGCTTATTGAGGAGGTCGGACGAATCGCCGAACAAACTTCATTCAACAACAAAAAACTGCTTGCAGGCGGCTTCGGGTCAAGACTGGCAGTAGCATATATGGCCAGCGACACGACGATTGATATTCACATTGCTTCGATGAATTCGGATGTGTTAGGCGGAAAGACATTCACAGCTACTGGTAAAGACGGCGCATTTATGATGCTGAAAGATATCCACACGGCCACCACGGTAGGCATACAAGGTGTGGGAGACGGCTCATGGCAAAGCGGCGCTGGTGCGCCTTATGCGTGGAGTGTGACGGCAAAGGCACAGATAGGGTATACCGGACAGGCCTCGTTGCTGGTGAACGACTCCACCACATTGACCGGTTTAGCATCGAGGGCCTCAAACGCCATAGCAATAATAGACGGGGCGCTGAGCGCCGTTACCAATGCACGGTCATACATGGGCGCCAAGGCAAACCAGTTCGACGCCGTGGTGAGAAACCTCTCGAATATCGTCGAGACAACGATGGCCTCCAGGTCGAGAATTTACGATGCCGACTTTGCGGCTGAGACGGCAAGCCTTACAAAGTACATGATAATGCAGCAGTCCGGCATATCGGTCTTGTCTCAGGCAAACTCATCACCACAGGGCGTGCTTAGCCTGCTGAAATAGAGGGACAGATTTAAATCTGTCCCCGCTCGGGACGCTTACTAATTTTGCGCCCGATAATGTTACAATCAACGTGATATGTTGATTAAAGAGCAGCCAATAAAGGGCATTGTCAAGTCATTAGGCCTTGTATTTGGCGACATCGGAACATCGCCCATATATACGCTTGGCGTCATATTTCTATTGCTTAAGCCAACGCAGGAAAACATCATGGGTGTGCTGTCCCTTATTGTATGGACTCTGACGCTGCTTGTGTCGGTAGAGTATGCGTGGCTTGCCATGAGCCTTAGCAAAAAGGGTGAGGGCGGCACAATAGTGCTTAAGGAAATCCTGATTCCACTTTTAAAGTCATCGAGAAAGGTCTCTTTTGTCACATTTTTGTCGTATGTCGGCATTTCGCTGCTGATAGGGGATGGGGTCATCACGCCGGCCATCAGCATACTCAGTGCCGTTGAGGGCCTGGTGCTTGTGCCGGCCTTTAAAGGTACGGCAACGGAGGTGCTTGTTGTAATTGCCGCCTTTATTGCGATTGTCTTATTTGCCGTTCAGAAAAAAGGCACTGAGAAGGTTGCCCAGGCCTTTGGCCCCCTGATGCTGCTTTGGTTTTTGGTGTTGACTGTATCAGGGATTGCTTCCATGTCGAAGGATGTCTTTGTTGTGAAGGCATTGAATCCATATTACGCGGTAGAGTTTTTATCAGGAAACGGTGTTGCCGGATTTATTGTCCTCTCTGAGGTGATACTTTGCGCAACCGGCGGGGAGGCTCTCTACGCCGACATGGGGCACCTTGGGCGGCGGCCAATCATTCGCGCCTGGTACTTTGTCTATGCGGCGCTTCTTATCAATTACCTGGGCCAGGGGGCCTTTATACTCCGGCATCCCGAGGCGAAGAACATCCTTTTTGAAATGGTCTACCATCAGGCGCCGCTTTTGTACATACCGTTTCTCTTGCTTAGCATCACTGCCACGGTGATTGCCTCTCAGGCGATGATAAGTGGTATATTCTCTATTGTCTATCAGGGGATAATGACCAATGTGATGCCGATTTTCGAGGTTGACTATACGTCCGAGGAGTTTCGCTCACAAATTTATATCGGGGCGGTTAACTGGTTTTTGCTGGGGTCGGTGCTGTTCATTATCTTTCTGTTCAGGAAATCCTCGAATCTGGCGGCTGCCTATGGCCTTGCCGTGACGGGGACAATGTCCATGACGGGGATTATGATGTCGTGGATTTTTTACCTTAGAAAAAACATCTTTTACGGCATTGTGGCACTTGTTGTGACGGTTGCCGACCTTGCCTTTTTGTTGTCCAATACCTATAAGATCACACACGGCGGGTACTGGTCTATCGTCATCGCGACAGTTCCATTTTTGTTGATTGTCCTCTATACATCGGGGCAGCGCAAGCTCTATAACTCCCTAAGACCCATGCCCACTGACATATTCCTTGATAAGTTTGCAATGGCATACGCCACCATGAGCAGGATAAAGGGCACGGCACTCTTTTTTGCCAAGTACTCTGACAGCATAAATCCCTACGTAATAAAGACCATGTTTATCAACGACATCTTATACGAGGACAATATAATAGTAAACATAATCAGGCGGGACGACCCATTCGGGGCTACCGGATATATTAAGACAACCCTTACCGAGGGCCTGAGGGTATTTGAAATCCAGGTAGGATACATGGAAGTGGTCGATGTTGAGGAGATTCTAAGGGAAAACGGCATAGATGAGAAGGCGGTTTTCTACGGGATAGAAGACATCGCTACGAGGAACGTTGTGTGGCAGATGTTTTCAATTATAAAAAAACTGACGCCGCGGTTTGTGCAATTTTTTAAAATCCCATCTGAAAAACTCCACGGCATAATCAACAGGGTTGAGATGTGATGTACCGCGAACTAATTCACGGTATAATGTTAAACTAACGCGGATTACTATGGCAATGAAAGATCTGAAGATATTCGTGGCTTTGTTAGCGCTATGCCTGACAGTGGAAACAGCCGTTGCCGGGGAACTTCAGATGCGCGGTACGGCATGTGAAAACGGCGACCTCAGCATGAGCGCCATAACTCTTACAAGGCCGGCGTATGTCGTGAAGGTGGAGAGCGCGTCCGGGATATTTTGTATTATAAGGGCAGAGGATTCCTCAGGGGCTGAGGAGATAATCTGTACTGATTATGAAATCAATGGCCAGGCCCTGATGCCAGGGACATACAGGGTGTTTCCCTACCTGCAACCCAATAAGGCAATAGAGAGGGTAATCATTTATTTGCGCTGATTGGTGTGAGCCTGGCCGCTTATGTAAAACAATTATATGTATAATCTGGGTATATATTTATATCCCCATTTGTGCAATCCTCAATTTAACCTCTTCGCTTATCGACTGGTATGTACAGTTGCCATCAGGATATACGGGTTTGCCGCAGCTTAGGGTTATCCGGCTTAGCCTTGGCCAAAAGGCTCCCCTGGGCAGCGCCTCATATGCGCCGTCTATTCGCATGGGGACTATTGGTACGCCGCACTCCTTTGACAAAATTCCAACACCCTTTTTAAACTCCTGAAGTGTGCCGTCAACTGCGCGGCCCCCTTCGGGAAATATGCACAGCGACAGCCCCTGCCTGAGCAGATACGCCGACATCGCCATTGCCTTGGTCAGACTCACGTTTGGATCAATAGGGATAACATGCCCAAGCCTCGCAAACACACGCGCAGGGGCGCTCCTGAAAATCTCCTCAGCCCCCTGGAAAAACATATGATTAAACACATCCCCGGGCACCAGGGCCGCCACTATAAAGGCATCCAGATAGCTGCTATGGTTTGGACAGACGATATAGGGTGGTTTGACAAGATTTTCAATCCCTCTGAGCTGCCCTCTATAAAACACCTTAAGGCACTGCCTTATTATCCACAGGATTGCCTTTGTAAAGACCCTCTCAAGCGGCGTATTATTAAGGCCTATTTGCTTTAGGGCATCCTCGTCGGGCGGCGTATTAAGGATTTCCTTAAATCCCCCTTGTACCTCGCCCGCGGACACACTTGAGTCGCCCCCGGCTCCTTCGTAAAACGCACTTAGCCCCTCGGATAATTCCTTAACCGTGTGGACGTCCTGCCCGAAGGCCTCGGGCAGCCGCACCTTAAAATGCTCCTCTATAGCGCTTAGAAGCTCCAGGCGCTTTAGAGAATCTATCCCGAGGTCAAGCTCAAGGTTTTCATCAAGCGAGACGCTGCGCTTTAATTCCATGAGATCCCTTATTATCGATATAAGCGCCGAGGTGTATGAGTCTGAGATAGTTTGGGCGGCAGCAGAGGGTTCAGATTGCCTTTCCTCATGGATAGAAGAGCGAATGCCTTTTATAAGAAATCTCTGAAGCTTGCCAAGCCTCGTCCGTGGCAGCGGTTCTGAGTAAAGCGTAAATCCCTTTATCCTCATATATGAAGGCAGCCCCGTCGATACGTTGTTTACCTCCCATTTAATGGCAGTTTCTACTGTGGCCACCTTCATTTTCCTTGCGTAGTCCATGTCCGGGACTATCAAGGCCTCAAGCCTGTCGCCGTCGGCGTATACGCATATCTCTTTTATCAGCGCGATGGCCGAATACTTCTGCTCGACATCCTCGGGGTAGATATTCTTCCCTGAGCTCAAGACAATGACCTCCTTGCTCCGGCCTGTGATGAACAGGTAGCCGTCGTTGTCCAGGTAACCGAGGTCTCCGCTTTGAAACCATCGCTCAGAGACGTCACTGCCCAAAAAGGCCTTCGCGGTCTCATCGGGCATATTTAAGTATCCCATTGTTACCATTGGCCCTTTTATAAGGATTTCGCCCTCCGGGGTTGTAGCTGAGCCGGATTTTACGGGGGCCTTTATATGCGCGCCTTTAACTGGCACACCGGCGGAGCCGGGCCTTCGCCTCCCCAAGGGATTAAACGTAACCACAGGGGATGTCTCCGTCAACCCGTAGCCCTCAACGATAGTAAACCCGTAGGACTCAAGGCGTTTCATCAACTCTGGCCGGAGTTTTGCCCCCCCGGAGGAGATAAACCTCAACTGCCCGCCGAATGTCTCATGCACGGCCTTAAAAAAATGCCTGCCGACGTTTACGTCAAGCGTGCGCCGCAGGAGGTTCGATATGGAGAGCATTGCGGCTATGGCGGCGCGCGCGGTGGCTGGCCTTGCCTTTATCTTATTGTCTATGGCGTTTAGAATCATCTCCAACAGGCGTGGAATGCCTATTAAAATAGTCACGGCCTGATTACGAATCGCACCAATCAGCTCCGGCCCCTTAAGGCTTGGCGGGTATGTGATAGTTGCCCCGACCAATAGCGGCACTAAAAACGTACACATAAACGGGTACGTGTGATGAAGGGGAAGTACGGAAAGAACGTTGTCCGGGGTGGCTATCAGCTCAGTTGCGATTACCGCCTCGGCGTCAGAGAGGAAATTTTCGTGTGTCAGAACCACCCCCTTGGGGGTTGAGGTCGTGCCGGATGTATAAATAATTGATGCCGGGGCGTCGCGTGTGGGAGTAAATTCCGGGATAGCGCCGCCCGTTTTGCTGTCTTCCCATAAGTTATCAAACTCAGTGGAATCAAATGATATTAATCGAACGCCTAAGCCATCGATAGCCTGGAGCGCCTTGTCTTTCGTGCGCTGGGACGTAAAAATGAGGGCAGCGCCGGAGTTTACCAGCAGATTTCTGATTTCCCCTTCACCCAGTTCCGCATCCAGTGGGACTGAGACACAACCGGCTGCCGTTATAGCAAGATATGAGGCGCACCACTGTGGGCAGTTCTCGGCACAGATTGCCACTGTGGCCCCAGTTGCCACTCCGGAGCCCTTAAGGAGGCCGGCAATGGAGATTGACTTATTGAACGTTTCTCCGTATGTATATGTCCGGCAACTTACCCCGGAGCTGGTGGTTTCACAATATATGAACGCCTTTTTTTCGTAGTGCTGAGTTGCCGATTCTCTGAACCGGCTGAATATGGAGTTGCCAGTGACTGCGGTTGATATCTGCTCCTTCACAGGGAATTTCTCAAGGCGTCGAGGGCCTTAGCGTGGACTATCGTGTTGGATGACGCCAGCAGCGTGGTTGTCTTTCCAAGTCCGGTGTGGATGTGTCCAATGTCCTGGCCTTCAGCGTCGGTACAGATGCCGCCGGCCTCTTTTACTATTAAATAACCGGCGGCAAAATCGAAACTCCGCGATTTTGACAGGGTTACGAACAGGCTTACCGACCCCAGGGCCACATGGGCAAGGTTAAGGGCCGTTGCCCCAAGGCATCTCGTCCTTAGCGAATGGGAAAACAGGCGGTTCATACGCGGCAGCTCCTCGGACGGCCTTTGTGATTCATAGAGGACTATGTCGATGTTGCCGTCTTGTTTTGTGTGAATTTTCCTGCCGTTAAAGTAACAGGCGCCTTCCCCTTTGACTGCCCAAAACTCGTCCGCGCTTATGAGATTGATGACATATCCCATGAACACATCATTGAGTGTTGTGCCATTGGCAACGGCAATGGAGGTACAGAAGATGGGGAGGCCGTTAATGGCATTTTTACTGCCATCTATGGGGTCAATGATTACCCTTAGGCCAGCGTTGTCCTCCTCTATGCCAAACTCCTCAGAGACAATGGTTACTGGCTCCCCAAGGGATTTTATGCGGGATATAATAATACCCTCTGCAATTTCATCCATAGGGAATGTCGTATCCCCAGCCGCCCCGGTACGAAGTCCTGTGCGTGCGTCCTCGGCGAATCGATATTTGGGGACCTCCGCAATAAGCTCTCGCCCAATGTCTCGCAGGTTATCTACGTTCATGTCTTATCGCTGTACAACGCCTTCGGCTTTGATTTGGGTTTGTAAGGCAACCCACCCACCCCCACCACTACCAGATTTGGTACGAATAAATGGTGTGTACAGCCTCTATTACTCTCTTAACGTACTGGGTGTATTCATCTGCGAACTGGAGTTGTTTTTCTCCAAGTTGGACCAGAAAATCGTTCCAGTCACCTTTGCCTTTAGTGTCTTTGATAAAATCGAGCATAAGCTGGGTGATTTCTGCAAGTTGAGTTTCCATGCCGGAAGTAGAGGCGGCGGCCTTTTGGTAGTTAATCATGGCGTTAAGGACGCGTGTGGTGTATTCCATGAAGTCGTTGCTCATGGTAAACCCCTTATTTTGAAGCAGATTCAGGTAGTCCCAAAAGTAGTTAACACCCGGCTGGCCTATTTGGCCGAATTGGCCGAACTGGCTTTTTACAAAATCCATTGTCGAGTCTATAAGGTCGTTAAACGCGGATGCCATAAAACCCTCCTGTCTTATAAGTAAATTTTATCTGTAATTAGTGAACTGAAGATGGATGTCGAAGTCCTGTGCCTTGATTTTTTCGATAATGGCTTGAAGGTCATCAAGTTTCTTGCCTCTGACCCTGACGGAATCGCCCTGGATTTCCGAGGATACCTTGAGTTTCATGTCTTTAATAATTTTTACGATTTCTTTGGCCTTTTCGATGGGAACGCCCTGTTGGAGTGTGATTTTTTGTTTAACGGTACTAGCGGCAGCCGGTTCGACCTTTCCGTAAGAGAGAGCCTTGAGGGATACGTCGCGCTTGACCAGTTTACCATGAAGAATGTCAAGGACGCTTTTAAGTTTGAATTCGTCATCAGAAGTGACGACAATAGAGTTGTTGCCTTTGTCAATTTCGATGTTACTTTTGCTGGCCTTAAAGTCGAAGCGCTGGGAAATTTCCTTCAAGCTTTGGTTGACGGCGTTAATTACCTCCTGCATATCAACCTGGCAACCAATATCAAAAGAATGTTCGTCGGGCATATGTAGTCCTCCGTTAACGAATTTAGAGATGTATTATACAATATTCCGACATAATCTGAAAAATATATTTCAGCTATGCTTCAGCGAGCCTTTATGGGGGATTGCCCTGCTTAAGACATAATCATGAGGCAGGTTTCCCACTTAGATGCTTTCAGCGGTACCTGCCCGGGATGTCTCTCTTGCAGCCAAACCCACTCTTTTACCTTTACAGTGATTCTACATTTTAATTAATTTTACCTTTGTATCATAGAAAGAGACACTGCCACCAACAGGGTCAAACAGACATGTGTTGTTACGCAGCGAGGAATCGGTCCACATAGCGGCATTGGCATGAATTCCTGACTCCCTTCGCTTATCTCCCTTGATTAGCTTTCCATCTATTACGCAATCCGTGCCACCCGTAGCCCAGTTGCCAAATCCCAACGCAAAACTTATAACCCCGGGGCGTATTGCCTCTGTCACAATTACCTTGCCGGAGATATCCTTCTTTAGGCCGTTTTTTAAATCCCAGACACCCTCAGTGTTTGTAGCGCTGACAACTCTGATTACATCACCGTTTCTCAAGCCAAGCCTCTCGGCGTCAGAGCGGTTTAGCACGATTCCATTTTCAGGCATAAGGGAAAGCAGCCAGTAGCTGGATGCCGTACGAGATTTTGTCTGCATCACTACACGGTGCGTAATAAGATGGAGATCGTAACCATTCTCATACCCCTGAAGTGATTCTCCGATGTAATTAAGCTGGGGGATGTATCTGGCAATACCGGGTAGTGGTTTGCCCGTGCCTGAGTATTTTTTCGTAGCGGTTTTTTCCTGATACATATTAATTAACGCACCATATCTGTGAGCAAGCTTATCGCCGTCGTATCCTTTGTCGTGGTCCTCGAAGCGCCCCCCTCTGTTGAGTAAGTATACGACCTTAGGCCAAAGCTCCTCGCCCACTATGCCTCTCCATCTCTGTTCGTCATAAACGCTTTTTGGAATATGGCGCCTGGCCTTTTTGAAAATCCCGATTTCATCTTCTAACGCACCAGTGACTGGTTTTCCGGTAACGGCAGTGTTTGCAACTGCCCTCAGATATAAATCATCCATATGTACCAGGTCAATGTTGCCGTCTATCGCCCCTTTGCCAAAGCTCTTCAGGCCAAGCGACTCTCCCAGGGCCATCAGTGTAGACTCAACACAAATTGGCGTCTCCGCGTTGTATACCTTCACGATTTCGGTATTTGGGGCAACAGAGGGTTGCCGTATCGGTTCTACCTTATTTACCATGTTGGGGTGAGAGCCCTGGAATTCCCATCTCTCCAGATATGTTAAATCGGGAAATATATAATCTGAATACAAAGATGTAGTCCCTATGCAGATGTCCGAAGTAAAAAACAGCGGCAGTTTGCCAATGTCGGCAAGCACATCGATGTTTGTCTGTCCTGCCGGCAAGGAGTAGGCAGGCGTGCCCATGTAGAGAAACAACGCCTTTATCGGATAAGGATAGGCATCCCCTATGCTTGGTATTATCTCCTCATATACATCGCTTGACAATGGATACCAGTTACGCTTCGCCGGATAGCCGCTGAATAACGTAGTGTGTTCGTAGTCAAGGTTGTGCCGTATGGAGCTTATGCCAAAGGAAGCCATCTTCCCTGATACCTTACTGATTTTAAAAGGGCCGTCCTTAGCGCCGTCATATCCATATGTGGAAGGCTTTGACAAGCCGCCTTTCCAATCAAAGTTACCAAGGAGCATGTTTACGGACATCCAGGCAAGGATATTGTAAAAACCGTTAGTATGTTGTGCCGGGCCGCGATGTATGTCCACTGCGGCGCGTTTTCCATAGCTTGTAAGCTCCTTTGCTACTTGCTCTACGTCTTTGGGATCGGCTCCGGCTATTTTACACCATCCCTCAAAGGTGTTTTCCAGCGCCGATTCCTTAAGAAGCTGAAGCGAGGACTTGACATGTACCTTTGAAGGGTTATTCTTCGATTCTATCTCCGTATCGACAAATAAGTCGCCGAAAACGGCAGTACCCTCATCGTTTGGATCAAATGCCTTCAATACCCCGTTTTCCATCACGACGAAGAATTTCTCCTCATACTCTATGGTCTTGGCAGGGTCATTTTCATCGGGGACTGTCAGCTTCTGCATTGGTGTAAGCCCGATGTCGGCTGCGCGGACGAATTTTCCCGGCTTTCCGTCTTTGATCTCGACGAGCCATGAAGCGTTAGTCCATGAGGTCTCGTTTGCCGCCTTTGCTGCCGCTTTGTTTGCAGGCTGGAGGAATTTTATATCGAATCGGCCATTGGCTATCATCCACTGTATAATGGCAAGGGCCAGGGCGGCGTCCTCCCCTGGTTTTATAGGAATCCACACCTGTGCCTTGCTTGCGAGTTTTGTAAATCTGGGGTCAACTACGGCTATTTTCGTAGTTCCATCGACGAGATTATTAATAAGCCGCGCGGTCCTGTTAGTCGGCCCGTAGTTTGCTTCAAACAGATTTGCCCCGACAAAGAGGACATACCTTGAGTGCTCCAGGTCTGCCTGCCAGTAGAATTTTTTACCGCCTGTGAATTTGCCATGCTTATACTGTTCGCTTATAGCCTTGCACGTAAAGTATAGCGAACCCTGGCATACTGTCGTGTGTCCATGAAGATTCACGGTACCAAACCCATCGGCCATGCGGGATAAGAACTCTTTACGTCCGTTTTTCAGGCGGCCAAAGGCAAGAATAAACTGGTTATTCTTTGGGCCAAGGTCGGGATGCTCCGGGTCGATAAGCACATGAAGGGATTCCTTGTATTTCTCTTTAAAGGCGGCAGTAAGCTCCTTTTTCTTTTCGGCGTCTTTTTCCTTCCAAAGTGCCTTGATATCCTCATCCATTGCCTTCATGAGCGAATTGTCCGTACACGCGCGAATCGAGCGTAGTCCCTCTACATGCCGGTTTTCCTCACCCACAACGTGGCTGAACAACTTTCCTCCCTCTACTATTTCCTTTACGGCCTTGTCGAAAGAAATTGTCATCCATTTGTTTTCGCCTCTTTTGCCGGACCTTTTCAACACCTTTGTAATACGGTACGGGTCGTAGAGAGTCTGTATGCCCGCCTGTCCCTTTGGACAGATTGCGCTGTCTACGAGGGCGGCGTCATCTATTGAGGCAGCCATGGGCAGATTCGGCACAAGTGAAAACGGATTATATGGGTTGCCGTCAATTTTCACTGCCACTGAGTCCTGAATCTTAACCTTTATCCCACATCCGGTGTTGCAGTTCAGGCATGATGTGTAGATTATATTCTCAGGGTTGTTTAGGGTATAAGGCACATCGGGCTGGGAGTTGTTTAGAATAGCGCATTCTGCGCCGTCTGCATCGGCAGCGCCGCCAAGCAGCGCGCCTCCGCCAATGGCAAGTCCCAGAAACTTTCTTCTCGATATATCATCTTTTTTCATTGGCTTGCTCCCGTATTCGATGTGTCGATTTTCATCAACAGCTTTATCCCGCCATAAGCCAGGCCTACACCCAGCGCCACGATAAACAGCGCTACAAGGTACTCGTTCAGATGGGCCTGGTAGTCGTAGCGAAGCCTGCCGTGGTAAAAAGCCTCCTGCAGACCCTTAAGCTCCGAGACGGCCTGTCCTGGTATAAGGATGTTTAATCTTGCCGAGATAAAAGATATTACGGTGATTAATGCTCCAAATCCGACAACCTGAGGAGACTTACCTGCAACCATCAAATAAGTGGCTGCCAGGGCACCTCCGACATGCACAATCCAGAAAACCCACCAAAACGGGCCGAACATTATAAGTTCAATGGACTGGCGGGCGTGAGAAATCGGCGACCAGAAAGCCAGGCTGTATTCGGAGAATTCGGCAAGAAAGTATATCATAATGCCGCATACCGTAAGCCACCTCAATACATTGAATGGCGCTCGCGATACATTGGCGCCACCGCTGTCTGAATTCCCTGTGGGAACCTGAACCCCACAAACCGTCATACAATCCATTAAAAGAAGCGCCGCCGACCCTGCGGTCAGACCGGAAATAAGAAAAAGAATCGGCATTATAGCAGATTGCCAGTATGGTTTAGCATCTATGACCCCGAAAAACGCGCCGCTCTGGCTTGGAAAGGCAAATGACGCGAAAATGCCAATCAATATAACCGGCACGAGCCAGCCGCTTGGGTCATTTAAGTCCATATAGCTTGATTTCTTTCTTGCGAGGAATAAACACAAGGCCAGTATCAGGAGAAAAAAGCTATAACTCCAGGCGTTAAATGTCATCATCGAGCTGAAGTTTGGGGTTATCATTATGTTGATAGCCCTGAATGGATGGCCGAGGTCAATCCATACTGAAAATAGCGCTGTAAGAATACATGCCCCTGAAACTATGCACACATAAGGGAAATACTCTCGAAAGCTGGCCACATTTAGCAGATAACAGATGCCACCTATCGCAAAAGCGCCACCCGCTATCCCAATAAGATGGAAATACATAGCTACCCATAATCCCCACGGGACGTAACTTCCATAGCCTGTAAAACGCTCTGCTTCCATAATTCTGGCAACTACCCCAAGGCCGCCCACGATGATGGCAACCACCCAAAGGGCGGATATTATCTTAAAGGCGCTGTTTTTCATCTTCTTATCCCCATAGTTATATTCATAGCCATCATATTAAGTAAATCACCTGAGGCCTTGTACCTTTGTCCTCAAGCAGCTTTATCTGGTTTGTCTTAGATGCCATTTTAGATACGAGAGTTTCCGGATCAGAGGCATCGCCAAAGTAGTTGGCCCGTCCTATGCAGGTGCTTACGCACTGAGGCAGCAGGCCGACTTCAATGCGGTGCAGACAAAAATGGCATTTTCTGGCGTTGCCAACAGGGGATTTCTTGTCCTTACGGCTCCATGCCTTCCCGTACTCGTTGTTAGGAAGCAGCTCATAAGGCTGAATTTTCGGTGTGTTTTCAGTGTAGTACTCGTTGAAATCACTCGTACGCGCACCATAAGGGCACGCGGACAGACAGTACCTGCATCCGATGCACTTGTCATAGTCGATGGCAACGACCCCATCCAGGCGTTTCCATGTTGCTCCCACAGGGCATACCTCGGTGCACGGAGGCAGCTCGCACTGCATACATGGGCGAGGAAAAAACCGCAGAGCCAAGGTGGGATATGTGCCGATTGCCTCTTGAATTACAGGCCTGTAGACAACCCCGGGCGGTAGTTTGTTCTCGGCTATGCAGGCCACTGTGCAGGCATGGCAGCCCACACACTTGCGAATATCGATAACCATCTTCCACTTTCTCTGCTCAACCGGTTTTTTCATGGCGGCACGCAGCTCATCCTGCATTTGTATTAAGATGTCGCTGCTTTCACCTCTTGGAACTGTTTTTATTTCCGGAAGTTGCCGTATGCTTTCGTCGCCTTTGGGGTCTTTAGTCCTTTTGCCTGTTTTGGAATGAGCGACTATAGCGCCAGCCACAACAACACTACCTGCGATAAGCACTCCGCCGCGAACTAAATCCCTGCGTGTTATACCCTTTGCAGAATCATCATCTTGCTTGCTCACTGTGGCGCCTCCTATGTAACAGTGTCAATTAGCACGGTACAAACATGCAAATTGCTATAAAAACCCCGGCCAGGAGATGTATGAATGTAAGCTGCCTTAATTAAATATAAAAGCAGACGGATCGATTTGTCAATAGAAGAAATCCAAATAATTCAAAAAAAGGGTACACACCGGCAAAATTGTATGAAATAAAAAGGCCCGAATCTTTTTGAGATTCGGGCCTTTTTCAATTTAAATCCGGCAACGACCTACTTTCCCAGGACCTCGCGATCCAAGTATCATCGGCCCTGGAGGGCTTAACTTCCGTGTTCGGGATGGGAACGGGTGTTTCCCCTCCGGTATAGCCACCGGAAAGCTCATACTAAATCATATGCAAATTTTTAGTGCATATTAGCAAAAAAAATTGGCAACGGGATTTTTTAATTAAGGGTCAAGTCTCACGGCCTATTAGTACTGGTCAGCTCAATGTGTTGCCACACTTACACCTCCAGCCTATCAACGTGGTGGTCTTCCACGAGCCTTTAGGGGGATTACTCCCCGGGAGACATAATCTTGAGGTGGGTTTCCCACTTAGATGCTTTCAGCGGTTATCCCAACCGAACATAGCTACCCAGCATTGCCATTGGCATGACAACTGGAACACTAGAGGTTCGTCCATCCCGGTCCTCTCGTACTAAGGACAGATCCTCTCAAGTCTCCTGCGCCCACAGCAGATAGGGACCGAACTGTCTCACGACGTTCTGAACCCAACTCTCGTACCGCTTTAATCGG
>PEAC01000046.1 GCA_002753305.1 Nitrospirae bacterium MYbin6 | reverse complement strand
GCCCCATGCCGTATGTTATATGGCTCTATCGAATGCGTTATATCGACTATGTGGATATTGGGGTTAATCGACAACATGACACCCTTCATCTGGGCGGCAAAGGTATCCACGATGCCAAAATCCGTTAGCAGCGTGGCAATTGCCATTAACAGATAACCCCGGCTATCATGGTATTGATGTCGTCCATACTATGTCTGTCCATGTATTGCTTGATACCGCCGAGGACGTCGGCCGGGGCGGCAGGGTTTACAAAGTTCGCCGTCCCAACTGCAACGGCAGACGCCCCGGCAAGGATAAACTCGACTGCGTCTGCACCTGTCATTATCCCGCCCATGCCGATAATAGGGACCTTTACGGCCCTTGCCGCCTGAAAAACCATGCGCACGGCAATTGGCCTTATGGCGGGCCCCGACAGGCCCCCTACGATGTTTGACAACCTTGGGCGGCGTGTCTCTATGTCTATGGCCATGCCGGTTATCGTGTTTATTACGGACAGGGCGTCTGCCCCGCCGTCAACCGCCGCCTTAGCCATATCTGCTATGGAGGTTACGTTTGGCGAGAGCTTCACTATCAATGGGAGCCTTGTTGCCATCCTTGTGGCCGCCACCACCTTTTCGGTCAGCACGGGGTCAACACCAAAGGCAATCCATCCGGCCTGCTTATTTGGACACGATATGTTCATCTCAAGTGCGTGTACGCCATCGGCGGCGCTTAGGGCCTCGGCGGCCTCCACGTATTCCTCTATGGTGTCGCCGTAGAAATTGGCTATTATCTTAGTATCGTATTTTCTCAGCTCAGGGAGTTTTTCCCGTATGAATGTCTCGATGCCGATGTTCTGGAGTCCTATGGAGTTGAGCATACCGCATGGGGTCTCCCAGATGCGCCCCGGGGGGTTGCCCTTTGACGGCCGTGGAGAGAGGCCCTTTACCGTTATCGCCCCAATCTGGTTGAGGTCAAGGAACTCTGCGTACTCAACACCATAGCCAAACGTGCCGGAGGCCGTGACTACCGGATTTTTCAGCCTCAGGCCGCCTATGTCTACCGAGAGATTCATATTATCATGCCTCATCCCATGTAATATCTTTAATGTTGAATACCGGCCCGTCCTTACATACCATTTGGATGCCGCCGGCAGTCTTTACCGCGCAGCCAAGGCATGTCCCCAGACCGCAGGCCATTGGTGTTTCGAGGGATATATAAGTCTCTGCATCGAGGGACATCTCTGCCATTGCTCTTAACATGGCATGGGGGCCGCAGGCGTAGATCTTTATATTGCCCCCAAAAGATTTTCTTAGTTGGAAGACATATGCCTCCAATAATTCTAAAATGTTGCCCTTCGTGCCAATCGAGCCGTCGTCACTTGCAATGTGAATCTCAGCGGAAATGGCATTTAACATACCGGGACTCAGCAGGAGGTGCCCTTTAGTTCTGACGCCATAAAAAAGTGGTACATCCTGATATACCTTAACAAGCCCTAAAACGGATGCTATGCCGATACCTCCGGCTACGACAATGAGCCTTTCGCCCTCTTCTATGGGTGGAAACCCCTGTCCAAGCGGGCCAAGTACAGTTAAGCACGTACCCACAGGGAGACGTTTAAGAATGTTCGTACCCTTGCCTGCCGCACGTATGAGGAAACTCAGCGTACCGTTTGGGTGTGTAGCGCCAGGAACTGTAAAGCCCATGAGGCTAAATGGCCTTAAGAGCAGCGGGTCAATAGATTCGCCCGGCTTCAGCATAAAAAACTGTCCCACGAGTGTGTCTGCTACGGCAGCCCCGGGGGATAGCTCCAGAATAAAGTGCCTGTCGTCTACGCTTTCGTTTCTTATTATTTCAGCAGAAAAAAGCCTATTCAAAAATTATTTCCATCACTTCGTAAGAAAAAGTCCTTGAGGGTGCCTTGATTATGGCCTCGTCACCGACAACTTTCCCAAGCAGCGCCCTGCCCACAGGTGATGATACAGATATTTTGCCGGTCTTGACGTCGGCCTCGTCCGGGCCTACGAGGAAGAATACCTTTTCTTCGTCCGTATCAAGGTCAAAGACCTTTACCTTCGCACCAAAGGAGATCTTGCCGCCCTTTATTTTAGACGGGTCTATGACCTGAGCCATAGCTATTTTTGACTGGAGTTCTTTAATTCTGCCCTCAAGGAACGATTGTTTTTCTCTGGCTGCCGCGTATTCGGCGTTTTCCGACAAGTCGCCGTGTGCCCTTGCCGTGGCTATATCTTTTATATTTTGGGGCCGTTCCTCTTTCAGGAGTTTGTCAAGTTCCTCGCTTAGCTTCTTAAAACCGGCTGGTGTCATTGGAACTCTTTCCATTCTAACCTCCCGTCAATTGATTTTCTCCTTACTTTCATGGTGGCTGTACCTTATTAAGGAGCTTGCATATGTAATACTATAAAACATAAGACCGGTTTCAATCAAGCCGCCCTGGGGGGGAACATGAAAAACACATGGATATTGGAGGAATACGTAAAATCTACAAAACTCCATCTAAATTGCTTTCTATTGTCAGATTACACCGTTATCAGCTCACGACAACGGTATCACGATTACTCCTGCCATTTGTGTGCTCTTTTATTTTCTCAATCAACATCGATTCCAGTACCGGCTTAATAATATACTCATTGGCTCCTGAGGCTATGGCATGTTCCATTTTCTCGCAATCGTCTTCGTCATCTACAATAATCAGCACTATCTTGTCTAGTCCAAGCTTGTTTCTTATAATTTCCGTAATGCTGATACCATCTATACCCAGCATGTACAGATTGCAAATTACTATATCTATCTTGTTGTTTTTAACTATGTTCAGCGCGTCGCCTCCGTCCATTGCCTTAACCACCCCGTAGCCGTTTCTCCTCAGGTAAACCTCAAACAGCAATCTTGTTGCATTATCTTTTTCGGCAATTAAAACAGTCTTTTTATTCATCTCACCTCTTGGCTCCATTTAATGAAGGCATCACGAATTTTCTTTTTCCGCTATATCTCCACCTCTTCATTAATTATAGCAATAATAATGCCAGATATTTGTTTTATCTAATGCCTGATATAATGCCGGATAATCGGGAGTTTATGGCGGATTTTGAAGTGGCTTGAACACTGATGGTTACAATTTGTAAAGATCATTGCCTTACATGGTTAACATAACGTAAGGCATCAACCTTGAAAATGGCAGATAGCTCAGTTGATTGGTCCCAACGGGAGTCGAACCCGTGTTTCAGCCTTGAGAGGGCCACGTCCTGGGCCACTAGACGATGGGACCTTATTGTTTACTGGGGAGAGAGGACTCGAACCCCTACAGGCAAATCCAGAGTCTGCTGTCCTGCCATTAGACGACTCCCCATCTTTTCCTGCCCTATATTAATTAAATCCATTGGCTTCTGTCAAATCTTAAATTCATTCAGGATTGCCGGCCATAGATTGGTTTTTGCTTGCATAACGCCCTAACACGCTTGCGCTGGGCCTCCAGGTTATGTTCCTGGTTGGGGGCGGTGATTATTTTATCTATTATGTCGGCTACCTCCTCCATGTCTTCCTCTTTAAAGTCTCGTGTTGTCAGTGCCGGAGTCCCCAGCCTTATGCCGCTTGTTATAGTTGCCGGTTTGTCGTCATAGGGGATTGAATTCTTATTCACCGTTATATCGGCACGGTCAAGGGCCTCCTCGGCCTCCTTGCCGGTTATGTCTTTGCTCCTGAGGTCAACCAGCATCAAATGCGTATCCGTACCGCCGGATACTATTATATATCCCCTGCGTTTGAGTTCTTCACTCAGGCGCTTTGCATTTTTTATTATCTGCTCCTGGTATGTCTTAAATCCTTTGGTAAGCACCTCTTTAAATGCCACAGCCTTTGCCGCTATGACGTGCATCAACGGCCCGCCTTGGACTGCGGGAAATACGGCCTTATCTATTGCCCTGGCGTACTTGTCCTTGCACATTATCATCCCGCCGCGAGGACCTCTGAGGGTCTTGTGCGTTGAACTCGTCACAAAGTCCGCATATGGTACCGGTGACGGATGAAGTCCTGCCGCTATTAAGCCCGCGATGTGAGCTATATCTACTAAAAGCATCGCTTCAGCCTCTGCCGCTATCTCGGAAAATATTTTAAAATCAATAATCCTTGAGTAGGCGCTCGCCCCTGCCACTATCATCTTTGGCCTGTGTCTCAGCGCCAGCTCCCTTACAATGCCGTAATCTATATAGCCCGTCTCTTTGTCAACGCCATAAAATACGTTTTCGTATATCATACCGGAGAAATTCACCGCCGCCCCATGCGTCAGATGCCCTCCGTGGCGCAAATCCATTCCCAATATCTTATCCCCAGGGTTTAACACGGAGAAAAATACCGCCATGTTTGCCTGTGAGCCGGAATGTGCCTGGACGTTGGCATGTTCAGCGCCAAAAATCTCCTTCGCCCTTGCTATAGCAAGCGACTCCACGACATCGGCATGTTCACATCCGCCGTAGTATCTCTTATTCGGATAGCCCTCGGCATATTTATTCGTAAATATCGACCCCTGGGCCTCCATCACTGCCGGTGAGGCATAGTTTTCAGACGCTATCAATACCAGCTTGTTTTGCTCTCTTTGAAGCTCCCCCATAATGGCCTCGTATATTTCGGGGTCAGCCTTCTGTATTTCGTTAAGTCTTGAGTTCAATTGTTCCCTCTATCATTGAGATTTTTTTCAGCCTCTCGTCGTGCCGTCCACCTTCGTATTTCGTATGCAGCCATGCCTTTAGTATATCTTCGGTTAATTCTCCAGGGGTTACCCTGCTGCCAATCACTAATACATTAGCATCGTTGTGTTCTCTGCTCATCTTCGCGGTATAGACATCGCGGCATAGCGCTGCCCGTACGTTTTTGAACTTGTTCGCCACTATCGACATACCTATCCCGGTGCCGCAAATCAGCACCGCCGCGTCGGCTTGTCCATTAGATACGGCCTCTGCCGCCACCGCGCCATAATCGGGATAATCCACCGACTCCGCGCTGTTTGTTCCGACATCCATTACCTCAATGCCTTCACCTTTTAACAGCCAGCTTATCTGCCTTTTCAGCTCGACCCCGGCATGGTCACACCCTATTGCTACCACCATGAGTTGCTCTCCAGATGTTATAATAAATAACTGTTTTAATCATTGTCAAGATACAGGTTGTTTTCAGGAGGTTTTTCCGCCGGCGATTATTTGCCTGGGCATAGTGCCGGATTTTCTTTTGTATAATCCTCCCGCGTATTGCTACAATATGTGCGAGGTATTAAATGAATCGCGTTGAGGGTGTTTCAGGTGTAGTCCTCGCCGGTGGGGAGAACAAGCGGTTTCCCTATCTTAAGGCGTTTATTGAGATTGGCGGGGAGACGATAATTGACAGGAATCTGCGTCTCATGGCGCGGCTCTTTGATGAAGTCTTAATCAGCACCAATCAGCCGGATATATATTTCTCCAGATGCCCGGCCCTGATTGGCGATGTATTAACTGAAAAAGGCCCGGCAACGGGGATTCTCTCCTGCCTGTTAAACATCCGGCACGATAGGGCATTTTTCATGGCCTGTGATATGCCCTTTGCCAATGAACAACTAATAATGCTGATTACTTCTTATCCCGGCGACTATGACGCCGTCGTCCCTGTTAATAATGGAAGGCCTGAGCCGCTTCTGGCAGTTTATCATAAAAGAATTATCCCAGCGCTGCAGAAATCCATCAGAGACGGCGTTAAATCACTTACTGCGATAATAAAAACCATTAATACAAAGCACATCGTACAGGAACAGATCCATCAGGTTGATGCGGAGGGCCGAAGTTTTATCAACATAAACACACCCGAGGATTTAATACACATTGATACGCGGCATTAAAATAAGGTATGATAAACTATAGAGTGCACGCGATGCGAAGTGGTTTCACAAGGAGGTCGTGAGTATGTTTGGATTAGGTATGACTGAGCTGTTGCTGATACTTGTGGTGGTTATAGTGTTATTTGGGGCACAGAGGCTCCCGGAGTTGGGAAAGGGTATGGGTTCATTTATAAAAAACCTGAAAAAGGGTGTCAGTGAGCCGGACGAAATAGACGTTACGCCCAAAAACCAGGAGGCGGCAAAAGAAGAAAAGGCAGCAAAATAGTTCGCTATGAATATAAAAAGGGGTCCTGCCGTTGAGATAAGCCTCGCTGCCATCAGACACAACTATGAATTAGTACAAGGCCTTACACACGGCAAAAAGGTCGTTGCAACGGTCAAGGCCGACGCGTATGGGCACGGGGCCATTGATGTTGCCCTGATGCTTGAGAAATTAGGGGTATACTGCCTTGGGGTCGCCTATGCCCCTGAGGCAATAGAGTTGCGCAAGGGCGGAATCAGGGCGCCTATCCTCGTTTACTTCGACAACATCACAGCCGAAGATATTATTAAATATAATCTTACGCCTATTGTATATGGGGCTGGCGCGGCCGATATCCTCTCGGCAGAGGCGCTAAGGCAAGGCCGACAAATCGACATCCACGTCGATATAGATACCGGCATGGGCAGGGTTGGATTCCTCTACGACAGGGAATCAGAGGCCATTCGGGCATTAAGCAGACTTAAGGGCGTGAGGGTGGCCGGGTTTATGAGCCATTTTTCCGAGGCCGATCTTAAGGACAGGACGTTTGCCGAGTTGCAGTTAGAGAGATTCCTGCGTCTAAAGTCAGAAATTGAGGGGTTATTCACTGAGGCGATATGGCACATGGCCAACAGTGCCGCGGTGATGTCCTTCCCGGAGAGCCATCTTGATGCGGTGAGGCCGGGGTTGATATTGTATGGAGCGGACGCGCTTGAGCCAGATTATAAAAGGCCAAAGGCCGCCGCATTCAGGCCGGCGATGACGGTTAAGGCTCGGCTTTTACACATCAGAAGGGTACCGCCCGGAAGATCAATAAGCTATGGCAGGACATTCGTAACCGCGCGCGAGAGCCTCGTCGGTGTTGTAGCCGCCGGGTATGCGGACGGCTACCCGCGGGCACTTTCAAACAAGGCTCATGTCCTGGTAAACGGCCAGTTTGCCCCCATCATAGGAAGAATCTGCATGGACGTGGCGATGGTGGATTTAACTGACTGCGCTAACTTAAACGGCATAAGAGAAAACTGCGAGGGGTTGGCAACCCCCGGCATTGAGGGGTTAGCAACCCCCTGCGTTGAGGTACTGCTCATCGGGCGCCAAGGCGGCAAAGAGATAACGGCATCCGAGGTTGCCGCATGGGCCGGCACTATCTCGTATGAGATATTAATATCCTTGGGCAGGGCTAATGAACGTGTGCATGTCGACGAGGATGGCCTCTAAGATATTATGTAATTCATCGGCATGTGGATAATTACCTTTGTGCCCACTACCTCCCTGCGTTCAATTGTGATTGTGCCCAGGTGTTCGGTGACAATTTTTTTTACCTTAAACAGGCCCATACCGTTGTTGCTGGTTTTTGTTGTGAAAAACGGGTCAAACGCATAGGGGATGTGCTTGGTGTCGATTCCGAACCCGGTGTCCCTGATTTCTACAATTATTCCGCAGGCGGTTTTATATACGGTTACGTCGATTTCGCCGAGGCCGTCTTCTATGCTTTCTATGGAGTTCAAAAGGATTTCATCCAATGCCATCGTAAACAGAGCGGGGTCAATATAAGCCGTCACATGGTCTTCGGCGTCAACCTTGTAGCGGATATTCTTCTCAAACTTTCCGGCAATCGATTCAACCCTGGCACGGGCGCCTTCGACTATCGTGGAGATGTGTACGGATTCGTAGTTTACGGCCCTGATGTCCGTGTACTCTTTGAAGGATCTGACTATATCCTCGAGCCTTTTCGCGCATTCGTCAATTGTATCGAGGTACTGCCTCAGTGGATTTTCTTCGTCGATTTTTTTCATCATCAGGCGTACAAAACCGCCGATGCTGGCTACGGGATTAAGGATGACGTGGGCTACGGAGAGGGATATTTTCTTCATACTATCGACCATCTCCTGTGAGAGGCGCTGTCTTTCTTCTACCACAGACTGCTCACGCCGCCTTAAATCCGAAAGCTCTGTTATGTCGTCAAGTTGAACGATAATACCGGCAACGGTCTTCTTTTCACGCAGAAAGGAGGTCGTAACAGATAGCCGGTAGAGCTGGCCCGATGGCGAAACATAGCCGGCCTCGCGGTGAAGGTTTAATTTCTCCTCGCCAATGACATCAATAATTACCTGATTGAATTCACAGTTTTTCTCCACATGGAGAAATAACTCACCCCAGCTCTTGCCAATGAACTCATCCCTGTCATAACCCAGGATTTTCACAGCCGGGTCGTTGGCGTAAACAATAACCCCCTGATAGTTCAGCACGACAAGGCCTGAACGAATACTCTGAAGTATGTTATCGACCAGGATTTTTTTCATCTCAGTATCGGCCTGTTCTCCACAGGGTATATGTTATCATATTGATGCGGTTTAAAATCAACCTTGCCCTGCACGCTGGAAATTATGGGAAGAACTGTTTGCCCCGAAGAATTTCCGCGCGTGTGACTGTATACATACCGTTTTGTTGCCGTCCTGGCAGGGGGATGGGATAGCAGCCGCCGATTCCGGTCTTCAGGTCTTCGTAGGGGATGGTTACCCGGCAGTTTCTGCATTCAACAAATGACTTATCGGCCCTGTAACCCAGGTTATGGTACTTGCAGGAGTTGCATATATCGAAAAAGGACAACATCTGGCCGTTTACCTTGACGACGAAGAAGGTAATTGCCTTTGCGGCATCCGTGTGAGAGTAAAAGGCCGGGGTTTTCTCCTTAAAGGATGTGCTGTCTACCTGAAAGGCATCCCCTGTGAACTCTGCCTTCTCGTAAGTCCTTGATTCTCTGCAGCCCTGAAATATGAAAACCGCTGCAATAAGGACAATGTAAAGGCCCTTGCCTTTGTTAATGCCCAATATATCTCGATTTATTATGTCTTGTATGATCGTCCGTTTCCAGATTAAATTGCTCCACAGTTTCTCTTAGCCGCTTTGCAACGGTTACCAGGCCGGCTGTTGCGCCTGCCACGATGTCGGAACACACGGAGGTGCTTCTGGAGCCTGCTGCCAGGGACTCGAAGTCGTTGTTTAATTGTTGTGCTACTGCCGAGATCTCCTCGGTTGCCGAGGCAATTGTCTGCACCATTGATTGTAATTCGCTTACGCTGTCTACTATGGTATTAAGGGCCGTTCCTGCCTGATTGGAGTACTCTACGCCGGTCCTTACGCTTTGAATGCTCTCCTGCATTGATTTAACAGACTTATCCGTGTCGTCCTGGATTGCCCCTATCATTGCGTTTATCTCTGTGGTTGCCTTACCGGTTTTCTCCGCCAGTTTGCGTACCTCATCCGCCACAACGGCAAACCCCCTGCCGTGTTCGCCGGCCCTTGCGGCCTCTATGGCGGCGTTTAAGGCAAGCAGGTTCGTCTGCTCCGAGATATCTTCTATCACGTTTACAATGTCGCCTATCTGTTTAGAACGGTGGCCGAGGGATTCCAATAATACGGATGAATCATTGACCATTCTCTCTATTTCCATTACCTCCGACACGGTCTTCCCTACGACAAGCGCTCCGTCTTTCGCTACCTTAGACGCCGCTTCGGAAGAGGTTGACATGCCGGAGACGTTCCTTGCTATGTCGTTAAGGGCCTGTGTCATCTCCACGATGGACGAGGCTATCTGTGTCATCTTCTCTGCATTTTCCATAGCGTCGCCGGACATCTTACCGGAGCTTTCGTTGAGATTGCTGCTTGCCGTAAACATCGCCTCCGTTGCCGATTTCACGTCGGAGACCACATGCCTCAGCTTCGCTGCCATGTCGTTAAAACCAATGGAAACCTGCCCTATCTCGTCTTTGCTTGCGTAGTCAACCTGTACGCCCAGGTTGCCGTGGGCTAATTCCTGTACCTTTTTTGTCAATGTCTGCAATGGCTTGTGCAGGGTCTTTATAAGTATCGATATTAACACCGCAATGGCCGCCACACCCGCGAGCCCCATTCCTATAAAAAAGTACTTAAGAAAATTTATTCTTTCCATGGACTTCTTCAGAGGTACACTTATACTGATAGCGCCAAGCGTATCGCCCTCTTTGACGACATGGCACATAAGGCAGTTTCGCCCCATTATGTTGGCCCCGGCTATGTATGGAAATACACCTCTGACTGCGGTATCGCCAACTATAATCTTTTCCTTCCCCGTTGATATAACCTCTTTTTCTACATCGTCCGAGGGATATTCTTCGGGCTTTCCCTTGCCATAGTCTTTGTCGAGCAACTCACCTCTTAGTACCTTTATTTCTATCATATTTTTCATTTGCTCTAAAAATGGGGCCTTGTCGGTCTTCATGTTGCCGCCTATCATCATCGTAGTCAGGGCGTTTAACACCGTGTCTTTATATCCTTTTATCGCGCCGTCTTTTATCTCTTCTACAACCATCTTCTTCGTCAGATAATTTGCTGTCGTAATCGTTGCTATCGTGCCTATGGCAACAAGAACTATTATAGGCAGGCTCGTCTTTAAACTTAGTGATAAATCCTTATATCCCACTGTATTCCTCCTCTAAAAGTGCGCTTCTGGTTCTGATAATACTCTATTGTTAACCTAAGCCGGAGATATTGTCAACTTAAAATTATAATTATCAGTATATATTATATTTATAGCTTTAGGCATGCCGGGCCAATCGACTTTTTCTGAGATAACATGATAATATCAGATACTATGCTATACGGTGAGAAAAGTGTATCTGAGGCCGCCATTGAGCTGTGGGACAATCCACATACCGGCAGGGACTATGAAATAAAGATTGATTTTTCTGAGTTCACATGCCTTTGTCCGCGCTCCGGTTACCCGGACTTCGCGGTGATACGCATAACCTACGTGCCGGATAGGCTTATTGTCGAGTTGAAATCCCTGAAACTCTACTTAAATTCCTATCGAAACAGGCACATATCCCATGAAGACGCGGCAAACGTCATATTTAACGAGCTCTACGAGAAGCTGAGGCCGCGTTTTCTTGAGGTCATCGGGGATTTTAATCCAAGGGGGAACGTCAAGACCGTCATCAGGGTAATTTCCACCGCCGACAGCGCCTGACCACTAAACCGCTGTTATGCCTAAAATTATGCCCAACAAACTGCCAAACACTAAGAGACAAAACCTACGGTTTTCATTTCTTGAGGGCGTCCTGGGAAGCATGATGGCAGGGACTTCTCACGATTTCTTCACGCCGTTTCTGCTCATACTTGGTGGCAGCTCAAGACACGCCGGCATTCTTAACGCGCTTCCAAACTTTTTTTCATCCATAATGATGGTCAAGGGGGCGGATTTTGTCGAAATGCTCGGCTCCAGAAAAAAGGCCGTTACCATATTTGTTTTTCTTCAATCTTTAACGATTGCCTTCATAGCGGCAATGGCAATGGTGGGCGGGCTTGGGGTGTGGCTCTTTATTGCCGCGGTAACGCTCTTTGCCGGGCTTGGGGCGCTTAGCCAGCCGGCATGGGCAAGTATGCTCTCCGAACTCGTCCCTAAAAAACGATTCGGAAGGTATTTTGGGTGGCGAAACCGGATTATGGGGTTTATCGCGGTGGGCAGCTCAATCAGTGCCGGATTAGTGCTGAAGCATTTCAGTGCGGTTGACCCGGTATATGGGTTTATTATAATATTTTGCGCCGCTTTTGTCTTCAGGATGTCCTCCCTTTTGTTTTTTAATAAAATAGAGGAACCACCAATGTCAACCGGCAGGGAACACTATTTCAGCCTCAGGGATTTTCTTGGCCAGAGGAACGAGTTCACGCGGTTTGTACTGTTTGCCTCTGCGATGAGTTTCTCTATTCACATGGCCGCCCCGTTTTTTGCCGTCCTGATGTTGAGAGACCTGAACTTCAGTTATATTTTATACACCAGCCTTATATCGACTGGCAATGTGATTATATTTCTCACGACAAAGCGCTGGGGGGCGCTGGCAGACAGGATTGGAAACGTGAGGATTATGAGATTCACCTCGCGCGCCATTGCCTTTGTCCCCTTGTTATGGATTGTTAACACGGCGCCGGTGTTTTTGTTTATCATTCAGATAGTTGCCGGATTTCTCTATGGAGGGTATCTTCTTTCCACAACCAACTATGTCTATGACTCTTCGACGGCTGGGAAACGAACGAATCACATTGCATATTTTAATATGTTTAACGGCCTGTCGATATTTGCCGGGTCGATGCTGAGCGGCCTTATTATCAGATATCTGCCGCCAATTTTCGGGTTTAATATACTGACAATCCTGCTCTTGTCCTCCATGATGAGGATAATAACCGCCTATTTCATACCTTTCCGGCTCAAGGAGGTCAGGCCCGTCAGGAGGGTAAACTCAAAAGGTATGGTACTGGCCATGCTAAGCAAGGACGGCCTGCCGGCAAAAACGGGTTTTTATGAGTAATGCACGGAGTAAAAACGATGAAACTCAGAGTAAAAGTGGATATCAAAAGTGTTGGCTAGGGCACGTCGCTCTCTGACCACTCTACCGTCTCAATGCCTTCTATCTCCAGGACGCTCTTTACTACCATAGGCCATACGTTTTCATCCGTGTAGTGCAGCCTTATGCGATAGGTTATCGACCTTGCCGAGATGTTTTGCTTATAGTTCACGCTTTGAATTTTTACCGTGGGAAACTCCGACAAGGCTTGCTTTATCCGGTCGAGCTTGTCAGGCGTATTCTTAAATCTCAGGCTTAATATACTGTAGACCCTGTGAGTCATCAACCCCCTTAACGGGTGCAGCCAGTACAGATTGAGAAGTATTATAAACGTAGTCACCAGCGTCTGGTAAATATACCCCGCACCTATTGAAAGCCCAATCCCCGTTGCTACCCAAAGCCCCGCCGCTGTGGTCAAACCACGCACCGAACCCCTGCCCTTTATTATCGCCCCGGCACCCAGGAAACCCATGCTCGCTATCGCATACGATGCTATTCTGCCCGGGTCTATACGCACTACCGATTTGTTCATATCGAAATCATGGTATATCTTTTCCATATGCAGCGACAGCATCATCATCAGACACGCACCTATTGACACTATCAGGTAGGTCCTGAAACCAGCGGCCTGCCCGTGCGTCTCCCTCTCAAACCCTATCGCGCCTCCCAGGATTGCCGCAAGGAGCAGTTTGCCCAAGTCGTAATATAACGAGGGCCAGTCATACATTTAGCGAAGCCCCTTTGAGTTAAAAAACTGCGTGTATTTCTTGTCCGTGGCGATCATATGCTCAGCTAGCCATTTCTTCAGAAAACTCATTATGTCCAGAGTCAGCCCACCCTTGCCCTCTCTGAATTTCCTGTCTACGTCGCCGGCCTGCTTTATGAACTGCTCGTGCTGCTCAACATGGAAGTCGTATTCGTTTTTTGGGTAGCCATATCTCTTCATATCATTCTCTTCGTCCTTGAAATGAGTTACAGTGTAGTCTATAAGGCCTTTAAGTATGTCGCCAACTACATGTGAGCCAAGGCCCAGCTTCATACCCGCGTGGAGCCTGTTAATAAGCCTTATCAGGTTTTTGTGCGCGTTGTCGTATTTTTCAACGCCGACCGTGTAGCTGTGCTGCCACTGCATCAGGGGTGGCACGGAGTTGAGCTTGTTGTCTATGTCGTCATGGCAGATGGCCTTCCCTGATACCCTGTATTGGCATAGGGCCGCCTGCATCTTTTTTACGATATTTTCGGATAGCTCACCGGCCGCGGCGGCAGTTTGCTTTGCGCTTGAGGTTAGGGCGCCTGACAACTGAGAGATATGCTCCATTGTCCTTGATATCTCCTCAGTAGCGGCCGACTGCTGTTCTGTTGCCGCGGCTATTCGCGTTATCTTGTCAGTTACGTCTTCGTTGGTCTGAACGATTTCCTCAAGGGTTGCCCCTGCCTGGTTTATGAATTCCACGCCATTAGACACCTCCAGAGAGGCCTCCTTCATGGACTCCACAGCCCCTGTTGTGCTCTCTTGTATTGTCATTATCATCGCCGAAATCTCTTTCGTCGCGTTTGAGGTCTTCTCGGCAAGTTTCCTTACCTCATCTGCCACGACGGCAAACCCGCGGCCTTGTTCCCCTGCCCTTGCCGCCTCGATTGCCGCGTTCAGGGCAAGCAGGTTCGTCTGCTCGGCTATGTCGTTGATGACCTGGATTATCTCGCCTATCTGACTGGATTTCTCGCCAAGCGTCTGCACTATCCTGCCGGAGTCCTCCGTTTTGTATTTGATGCCGTTCATGCTTGTGATAGTTTTATTGACCACGTCCTTGCCGAGCATCGCAAACTCCGAGGCCTTTCGCGCCGATTCCGCGGCTATCATTGCATTTTGGGCCGATTCTGCCGTCGTCTCCTTCATCTGCACCATTGAGTTGACTATCTGCTCTATCTGCTCGGTCTGGTTGACGGCGCTTTGGGCGGTCTCACCGGAGAGTTCATGCAGCTCGTCCGAGGAGGACGAAACCCGTTCGTTAAACATAGAAATGTCCTCTACCATTGAGTTTAATTTCTTGGCCAATTTATTGAATATCCTGGCCGTCTCTCCAAGTTCCCCTGCGGCTCCTTCATCCATTCTCACGGAAATGTCGCTATCGGCGGCCGTAAACATTTTAAAGCTCAGTACCGCCTTCATCAGAGTCCCGACGGCCTTTTGTATAAATATCAACATAACAGCGCCAACTGCCAGCGTAATCACTGTATAAACAAGATAAAACCACGCATTCTTTTCATTTAGATAACCCCATAGGCCAAGCACGGCAGCCATTAGTGATACCACTACAAAACCCGTTGTAATCTTAGCTCCTATTGCCATAATCACTCCTTTATCTTAATCAGTCTTAAACTCACCCTGCATGCCGCGGCACACCGCCGTTGTACCCGGTACGTTTGATTATAGCATATCGCGGCTTTAATATGTATTTGCCGATATGGAGACACAAGGGCATTGGCCCGAATTATAATCTTGCCGTAGGTATGGGTTGAAGCCGCCTATACAGGCTTGGGTACGCACCAGGGAATGACAGGCAAGACTTATCAAAGGCACTGTTATGCTTCAGACGGAAATAGAAATTTCCTTAAATCAAAGAGTATAATAGAGAGAAGGAGAAGCAAAGAAAGAGATTTCCAGCAGTCGTAATTAAGGTCATTCTGCATGGCGGCTCACTGTGCCGTAACGTAAAATACTGCAAGGAGAACAATAACGTGATAGAAATACTATACCTGATTTTTATGTTGATAATAACGCCGGAGTTTTTATTTTTTATTATTATGCTGTTTGGGCTTATGTTGTTCCACCACAGGAAACTGCTTACGGCCGCGAGCGGGTTTATAGTTCTCTCGGCAATCTTTATATACCGCGGCGGGTTCAGCGGATACGCCGCGCACTTTCTACATCCGAACGAATACCATCTGCTTTACAATCTCCTGCTGCTTTTACCGGGATTTGGGCTGGTCTCGCACTATTTTGAATCGTCCGGCATTGACGAGAAAATAGAGGGCTACATTTCCTCGGACAGGGTACTTCTGTGGGTAGTCTTTGCCCTGTCCATAGTGTTGGACAATATTGCGGCTGCCATGATTGGCGGGATTTTGCTGTCTGCCAGATATGGGAAAGACGTCCCATTTATAATGCTTGCGTCTGTAATTGCTTCGGCGAATCTGGGCGGAGCCGGTTCTTTTGCCGGTGATACCACAACTGTTATGCTCTTTGTAAGTGGCGTGTCGATATTGACGCTGGCTAAAGGGTTTATCGGGGCAACTGCCTCACAATTCGTAATCCTGTTCTTTTCCAACAGACATGGCCACAGCCCTGTTAAGCGCCATGAGGACAACCGTAAACCGCTTAATTACAGGATGTTTTTCCCGCTTCTGGCCATTCCGTCTATGGCGGTTGGCAATATCGTATTCGACCAGCCCGGGTTGGGATTATGGGCAGGCCTGTTATTAGGGGTTGCAATTGGCAGAGTTAAGTTTCATGTTGCTTCAATAGTTAAATCCTTAGAAAATACAATCTTCCTTACAGTACTCGTAGCAACCGGAGGATTGCTTCCTTTGGCTAAACTCCAGCCGCTGCTGGATAAGTTTAGCAAGGACACGGTTGCCGTGATTCTGGGTTTTCTGTCGCCATGGTTTGATAACATACCTTTGACAAAGATAGCGATAGACATCGGAGGGTTTGACTGGGGGCTGCTTGCGTACTGTGTCGGGTTTGGGGGGAGTGCCATATGGTTTGGAAGCAGCGCAGGGGTGGCATTAGCCCTTCAGTATCCTCAGGTGTATGAGACAAAGAGATGGCTTAAGCCGTTTTTTATAATAATGTTTGCCTATGTCATTGGGATAATTGCCCATTTTACCATTGCAAAAATAGTATCTCTCACAGCGCATTGGTACAGAGGTTTATATTAAAGCAGGGATATGTTAAATTACTTAAGGTAGAAATTGGGATAAATTCAGTGTTTGTGCGAAGAAAAGGGAGAAAGATATATGTCCAAAAGGCCTGTCAGTTTTGGGGATGCCCCCCTGTGGTATAAAGACGCGATTATATACGAGTTGCACGTAAAGGCATTTTATGACGGATTTAACGACGGGATAGGTGATTTTAAAGGACTTACAGAGAAGCTTGACTACATGGAGGGTTTAGGTGTTACCGCCATATGGCTCCTGCCATTTTATCCCTCCCCGCTAAAAGACGATGGCTACGACATATCGGATTATTACGGAATTCACCCAAATTACGGTACAATGAAGGATTTCAGGAACTTTCTGCATGAGGCCCACAAGAGGGAAATCCGCGTAATAACCGAGCTTATCCTCAACCACACATCTGACAAACACCCGTGGTTTCAAGAGGCCAGAAATGAAAAACCCGGTTCATCGAAACGAAACTTCTATGTCTGGAGCGATACCCCCAATAAGTACAAAGACGCAAGGATTATCTTCAAGGACTTCGAGACCTCAAACTGGACCTGGGACCCCGTGGCAAAGGCCTACTACTGGCACAGGTTTTACTCCCATCAGCCTGACCTGAACTTTGATAACCCCGACGTACAAAAGGCCATGTTTAAAGTCGTCGACTTTTGGCTGGACATGGGTGTGGACGGCCTGAGGCTTGATGCCGTACCGTATCTTTTCGAGCGTGACGGCACCAATTGTGAAAATCTTGATGAGACACATGAGTTCCTGAGAAAACTAAGACGGCATATAGATAAAAAATACACTGATAAAATGCTGCTGGCCGAGGCTAACCAGTGGCCCGAGGACTCGGCCGCATATTTCGGCAACGGCGACTCCTGCCACATGGCCTTCCATTTCCCCATTATGCCCCGAATGTTTATGGCCATTCAGATGGAAGACAGGTTTCCACTGATAGATATTATAGAGCAGACACCGGCAATTCACGACTCCTGCCAATGGGTCATTTTCCTCAGAAACCACGACGAGCTTACCCTTGAGATGGTAACGGACGAAGAACGAGACTACATGTACAAGGTCTATGCCAAGGACAAGGACATGCGAATAAACCTGGGGATTCGCAGGCGCCTTGCCCCGCTGATGGGGAACAACCGTAGAAAGATTGAGTTGATGAACATCCTGCTTATGTCATTCCCCGGGACTCCAGTAATATACTATGGAGACGAGCTGGGAATGGGGGACAATTACTACCTTGGCGACCGCAACGGCGTCAGAACCCCCATGCAGTGGAGTACGCAAAGAAACGCCGGGTTCTCAGACGTAAATCCCCAAAAACTCTACCTGCCCGTAATCATAGACCCCGAGTACCACTACGAGGTGGTTAACGTGGAAATCCAGGAGCGAAACCCCTCCTCACTGCTCTGGTGGACTAAACACCTGATCGCCGTCCGAAGGAAATTCAAATCCCTCAGCCGCGGCACCATCGAATTTATTAACTCCAACAACTCTAAGGTCATTGCCTTTACGCGGCACTACGAGGGGGAAACGGTGCTTGTCGTTGTAAATCTGTCAAGATTTCCCCAATTGGCAGAGCTTGATTTATCAAAATACGCGGGGATGATTCCTGAGGAGGTCTTCAGCAGAAACGAGTTTCCCGTAATCAGGGACACTCCGTATGTGTTTACCCTTAGCTTCTATGATTATTTCTGGTTTCTTTTGAAAGACGAACAAATAATTGCCATAAAGGCACACATGAGCAAGGTCAGGTCGATGGAATTACATGGCAGGTTCGAGGATGTCTTTCATGGCAAATCCAAAACAATCCTTGAAAAAGAAATTCTGCCACTCTACCTGTTGACTTGCAGGTGGTTTGGCGGCAAGGCAAGAAAGATTCATGAGCTGGAGATAATTGAAGATATCCTTTTTAACGGAATTGCCTCCATTACCCATATCCTGATGCTTCGGGTGGCCTATCCGGACGGCCTGCCTGAGATATACATGCTGCCGATTTCTTTTACTTCTGATGTGGAGTCTATATCGGAGGATTATCCCTTCGCGGTTATAGCAAACATAAAGACCGGCCACGGCGAGGGTATAATTTACGACGCCACTTATGATGAGGGTTTCAGGAGGGCACTCCTGTTATTTATTACCAGGAGAAAATCGCTCAGGGGCATCAATGGCGAGTTAATTGCCGCTTACGAAAGAAGGACAAAATTCAACGGCCAAAGCTACGATAATATCGAATCCTCCCAGGTGCTTAAGGCCGACCAGAGTAACAGCTCCATGTTATATGAAAAGAAACTCATCCTCAAACTCTTCAGAAAGCTCGACGAGGGGATTAATCCCGATATAGAGATGATACGGTTTATCTGCGAAAAGACCCCTGCACAGGATGAAAACGTACCCTTTTGTCTGGGCAGCGTAGAGTACAGGCGGACAGGCCAACCGGAACCAATATTTATAGGCAACCTTCAGCGTTATGTACAAAATGAAGGCGACGCGTGGAGCTATACCATGGGAAATATAACAAGGTATTATGAAAACATCCTGTCCTCGGGAAGTAATGTAAGTGAAATAAAGACTATCCACAAAAGTCTGCTCGATGTGTGCCAGGAGACGATTCCCGATATTCTCACAGAGTTTATAGGGATCAGATACATAGAAATGGCGGGACGCCTTGGCAAGACCACCGCGGAGTTGCACCTTACCCTGGCCTCACATAATAACAATCCGGACTTTACCCCAGAGCCTTTCGGTACACATTACCAGCGCTCGCTCTATCAGTCCATGCAGAACATGGCAAAGAGGAATTTCGAGCTTCTCAGAAGGGCTCTGAAACACCTGCCGGATACCGTTAAAGAAGTGGCCTTAAATGTTTTGAATTATGAGAAAGAAGTCCTGCGAGTGTTCAAAACAATAGTAGAAATGAAGATAACCGCCACAAGGATACGCATACACGGCGATTACCACCTGGGGCAAGTACTTTGCAGAGGCAATGAGTTTGTGATCATAGATTTTGAGGGTGAGCCGCTGCGTTCCCTGAGCGAACGGAGATTAAAGAGATCCCCTCTAAGGGATGTGGCAAGCATGATTCGCTCCTTCCACTACGTGCCCTACAGCGCGTTGTCCAAGACCTCGGTCTTCACTCAAAAAGACATCGATGAGTTGACTCCATGGGCTAATCTATGGTACTTTTACATGAGCGGGGTTTTCCTTAACTCCTACATGGACAAGGTAAACGGTGCTGAGTTTATGCCCGCGGAGCGAACGGAACTTGAGAGCCTCTTAAGAATATTTCTCCTTGATAAGGCCGTCTATGAACTTGGCTATGAACTTGGCAATCGTCCCGAATGGGTATCTGTGCCACTGAGAGGAATAACCGGCCTTTTGCATATTGGCGAGGCATAGCAGGTGACATGAAAGAACTTATTCTGAATAACGGGGCGTATTATACCAGAGACGGCAGGTGCCGGTTTTCTCTGTGGGCACCGGATTTCAAGTCCGTAGAGTTAAAACTCTGCCTGCCGGAAGGCAGCCGTTACATCGACATGGACGAAAAGGACGAAAAAGGATACTGGCGCGCAACGCTTGATAAGATTTCCCCGGACACTACCTATATGTTTAGCTTAGACAACGGGCGTGAAATCCCTGACCCCGCCTCCCACTATCAACCTGATGGCGCGCATGGGGCATCTCAGGTTATCTGCCACGAAGACTTCCAATGGGAAGACGGTTCGTTTTCCGGCATAGAAATATCTGAGATGATAATATATGAACTTCATGTGGGGACGTTCACACCTGCCGGCACATTTGAAGCGGTTATCGGGCGGCTTGATGATTTATCTGACCTTGGTGTCAATGCCATTGAGCTAATGCCCGTTGCCCAGTTTCCCGGCAGCCGCAACTGGGGTTACGACGGCGTTTATCCCTATGGAGTGCAAAACTCATATGGCGGCCCCGCGGGGTTGAAAAATCTGATCAACGAATGCCACAAAAAAGGCATTGCCGTAATACTTGACGTTGTGTATAACCATCTAGGCCCGGAGGGGAATTACCTGTGGGGACTTGGCAATTATTTCACAAGCAGGTATAAGACACCTTGGGGAAATGCCATTAACTTTGACGGCCCCTTGAGTGATCAGGCCAGATTGTTTTTTATGGAAAACGCCCTCTACTGGCTGGACCGTTACCATATAGATGCGTTAAGGCTGGACGCTGTTCACGCGATATTTGATTTCGGGGCAAGGCCGTTTTTACAGGAACTCTCCGAGGCGGCAGATAATTACTCTAAACAAAAGAGAAAAAAGCACTACCTGATAGCCGAAAGCGATCTAAACGACTCAAGAGTTATCAGGCCGCCCTCCCTTGGGGGCTATGGCTGTGACGCCCAGTGGAGCGACGACTACCACCACGGCCTCCATACGCTGTTAACTGGTGAGGCGTCGGGCTATTATCTTGATTTCGGCAAAATCGCCCATCTTGTCAAGACACTGAAAGAGGGTTACGCTTATACGGGGAATCACTCCAAATTCAGGAAAAGACGCCACGGCAATTACGCCGGTGACAGACCTAAGGGACAATTTATAGTCTTCTCTCAAAATCATGACCAGACAGGAAACCGTATGATGGGCGAGCGGTTGAGTGCCTTGGTATCCTTTGAGGCCATTAAGTTAGCAGCGGCGGCGGTGGTACTCTCCCCATACATTCCTATGCTGTTTATGGGAGAGGAATACGCCGAGGACGCGCCCTTTCAGTATTTTGTAAGTTTCTCCGATGAGGCATTAATAAACGGCGTCAGAAAGGGAAGGAAAGCGCAGTTCAAAGGATTTCAACAAAAAGGCACTCCGCCGGACCCTCAGGATGAAGGCACTTTTTTGCGATCAAAACTGGACTGGGAAAAACGCGCTCACGGCAATCACAAAATACTCCTTGAATTTTACAAGGCCCTCATTAAGATACGAAAAGAGACTCCGGCCATTTCGTCAGTTAACTCAGTAAACATGGAAGTAGAAGGACATGAAAAGATAAAGATTCTGGCAATAAAGAGATGGCTTGATGACGACCCAAACGGGGTATTGTGTATTTTCAATTTTAACAAAGATACGGTACAGGCCTCTGTCTCTTTAACCGGAAGTGATGTGTGGGGAAAGGTCTTCGATTCTGCCGATTCTATATGGGGTGGGCCTGGCGCTGCATCATCTGAAGCCATAGCCCACGGTGAGAGATTTACGATAGCAGGTCTAAGCATGTCTGTTTATAAGGGGGGGTAAAGTGTAATGAGGGATAGACGTACCATAGAGCCAAAGATACCTGTGTCAACATACCGCTTGCAGCTGCGTGGGGATTTTAAGTTTTCCGATGCCGCCGCCATCATTCCATACCTGAACGAACTGGGAATAAGTGACATCTATGCCTCACCGTATTTAAAGGCAAAACAAGGGAGCACACACGGATATGACATAGTCGACCCCACGGCAATAAGCACCGAGCTTGGGGGCGAGGGCGAGTATGACCTATTGATAAAGGAGCTGAAACGCTACGGTATGGGCCAGATAATGGATATAGTGCCTAACCACATGTGCGCGGCCTCGGCTGAGAACATCTACTGGATGGATGTGTTGGAAAACGGAGAGAGTTCCCAGTACGCCCATTTTTTCGACATAAACTGGGAATCCGCGTATAAAGGTTTGGAGCATAAAATACTTATTCCGGTGCTGGGGAACCAGTATGGTGTTACGCTGGAAAACAAGGAGTTACAGATATTTATTGAGGAAGGTGCTTTTTTCGTTTATTACTATAGCAATAAATTTATACTCAGGCCGCAAACATATAGAAATATACTGTTATACGACATAAATAAATTAGAGGCCGAATTAGGAAACGGCAGTCCTGATTTCCTGGAGTATCTGAGCATAATAACGTCCATAACTAATCTCCCCTCATACCTTGAAACCGGTAAAGACAGTAAAACAGAACGGTCACGCGAAAAGGAAATCATAAAGAGGCGGCTCAACGTTCTATATAAGGCCTGCGCGGAGGTTAAATCCTTCATAGATACAAACATTGCCGTGTTTAATGGAGTCCGCGGCAATCAACGGAGTTTTGATATGCAGGATACCCTCCTGAGAGACCAGGCATACAGGCTGGCTTTTTGGCGTGTGGCTACTGAGGAGATAAATTACAGAAGATTTTTCGATATAAACGATCTTGCCGCTATCAGAATGGAGGACAATGAGGTCTTTAGCGAAACCCATAAGATGGTTTTCCGGCTTATCAGAGAGGGAAAGGTTACCGGCCTGAGGATAGACCATCCTGATGGACTGTTTAATCCTGTAGAGTATTTTCAGAGACTGCAAAAGAGATGCTGGATAGAATCAGTGCTTTCCAGGCTCTCCGACTATGAGAAAAACGGCAGTGGCGGCACTGAAGCGGCAGAGGAGGAACTGAATAAGGAGATAGAGGCCATATACTTATCCAACCCTGAGTATAAGGCATTTTACATAGTAGGTGAGAAGATCTTTGCAAGGAACGAAACCATGCCGCCAAATTGGTTGCTTTCCGGGTCGACGGGATATGCCTTTTTAAACGCGGTAAACGGAATTTTTGTAGATATGGAAAACGCATCGGAATTTAACGAATTATATTCCGGGTTCATAGATACCGACGAGGTTTTGACGTTTAGCGGATTGTCCTCAGGCAAAAAGCTGTCTTTCAATGACATTATGTATGAAAAAAAGAAACTGACAATGCAGGTAACCATGTCAAGCGAGATAAACACACTTGGGCATTATCTCAAGGAGATATCGGAGATAGATAGACATACAAGGGATTTTACATTAAACAGCCTCATAAAGGTGATTACCGAGGTGATATCGTTTTTCCCCGTTTACAGGACATATATCTCTTCCTGTGAAGTAACGGATACAGACGGCACGTATATAAAATCAGCCATAGCGAAGGCAAAAAAGAGAAATCCGGCTATAAGTTCAACGATTTTCGATTTTTTGGGAAATGTACTGCTTATGAAATTCCCTGATGAATATTCGGAAGATGACAAGGTGCGGTGGTTAGGCTTTGTGATGAAATTTCAACAGGTTACAGGTCCGATAATGGCAAAGGGAATGGAGGACACAGTCTTTTATGTTTATAACCGCCTGGTATCGTTAAACGAGGTTGGAGGGCATCCCGAGGACTTCGGAATCCATCTGAGCGAATTCCATTCAAGAAATATTGAAAGCCATAAGTACCAGCCCTATGCGTTAATAACGACATCAACTCATGACACAAAAAGGGGCGAGGATGCCAGGGCCAGGATAAACGTGCTGTCAGAAATTCCTAAGGAATGGAATAAACTCATATTGAAATTAGCCAGGATAAACGAGAAGAGGAAAACGGTCATAGACGACAGGAGGTTACCCGGGCGTAACGACGAATACCTTCTGTATCAAACATTATTAGGCGCATGGCCGATAGAATTGACGCAAGAGGCAATGGAGACAGAGGCCCGTGAGACATTTAAGACACGAATTAAAGACTATATGCTAAAGGCGGTAAGAGAGGCCAAGGTTAATTCCTCATGGATAAACCCGGATACCGATTACGAAAACGCTCTGATAAATTTTATCGACGGTATATTTGACAACAACAAGGAATTTAATAAATATTTTATACCGTTTAAGGATATGGTTATACATTATGGCCTGTATAACTCCTTGTCACAGGCGTTGTTAAAAATAACGGCGACGGGGGTGCCGGATTTTTATCAGGGGACAGAGCTATGGGACTTCAGCCTTGTAGACCCGGACAACAGACGGCTGGTGGATTATGGGTTAAGGACTGAAATGCTTGGCAACATCAGAAAGATGGAGAAAGAAATCGGTGCCGTACATATGGCTGCCGAGTTAACAAATCACAAGGAAGACGGCAGAATCAAAATGTATCTTATATACAAGGCCCTGAATTTCAGAAAATCCCATAAAGAATTATTTGAAAAAGGGGAGTACCTGCCGCTTAAAGCAACAGGTAACAACGCACGTAACGTTTGCGCCTACGCCAGACACCATAATGGCGGCTTGGTAATAGTCATAGTCCCGAGGTTGATTACCAGGATTATGGGTGAGAAAGGTGAATTACATTTCAAAAGAAAGATCTGGGGAAGTGATTATGTAGTAATTCCACTGATGGAAAATATCTGCCAACCCAAAGAAAAAGAAATCATATTTGAGAATGTCTTTACAGGGGAACCCATAGTGGTTACAAAACATGGGGATACACTGCGATTGCCGCTGCATAGTTTGTTTAACAATTTCCCGGTTGCAATGCTAACCTTGGGACAAAATCCGGAGATGTGTCCACGTTAACAACCGCATTCTACGTCCAACTGAGTATATTGCCCTGTCGACGGCCTGCTCGTACCTGTAAGCCGGATCGCAGGAATACTCAACCATATGTTATGTAACAATATGCAATGCGCAGCGGAGTGCCTGTCAGGGCAAACGCATTAGAAAAATAAAGCAGATATTGCCCATGAAATTAGCGCCGGTAGAGGGTTTCATGGATTCCTGCTTTCGCAGGAAT
>PEAC01000045.1:20225-25363 GCA_002753305.1 Nitrospirae bacterium MYbin6 | reverse complement strand
TGCGCCCGTCCTGAATACGTACTCCTTCTTTACCTATGAGCCTGCCGTGTCGTCGTGGACTACGCTGATTATGTCAGACCCGCCTGAGGTTGACCCCACTGAGACCTTCCCGGCTACACCGCTTGAGGAGGGTTTCTGGTAGTAGTAGGTAAGTTTATAGAGCTGGTTTGATTTCACGGTAATCGCCGAGGTGTTTGTGAACTTGGCTGCCGCGGCACCAGCGTTTACGCACTCCGCAAACCCTGTGGAGCTTGCCGCCCCGGTACCCGCGTTACGCTGTGCCGTGCCGGTGAGCTGCGACCAGCCGCTGAAATCTGTGCCAAACTCCCCGTTGGTTACCATGTTTGTATTGATTCCCAGTATCTTGTTTCTCAACCCTGTCGATAGCCTTAGTGCCATGCTGTGTGTCCTCCTTAAGGGGGTTGTTCACCCCGTTTTTTTGATAAGGGCCGCCGGCCCTGTGAGATGCTTATGAGGCGCTTATAGTGATGAGCGGCAGTGTTGGGGCACCGCCGGCGTAGATTGTTTCCCAGTAGCGGTTTACCGGCGGGCTGCCGGTGTTCACACCCATTGTGGCACTTATATATAGATTCATCCCGTCACGCCGGTGTACGAGGCCTGAACCGCTGAGGCCGCACTCATATGAGTACACGCCCTCGGCGGCGTAGTTAATCTGTGTAGCGCCGTCTAACGAGACGCTGCACATGCCGCGGCGCGATTCCCAGAACAGTGTGCGCTTAAGTGTGCTGGCGCTGTTTTGCGTACTGCGTACTTCACCAATTGCCTGAGTCCCGTAGACGGCGCCGCAGCCTGAGATGCGCTCCAGTGTGAATTTTTCCGGCGTTGTGCCTCTCAACATGAAAAGCTCATTTTGCGTCCCCACGAATATGCCGTCCTCTGCCGCCGCCAGCAGGGTTATCATCCCGTTAAACGGTATCCAGTTCACAGACATATTAAATAGTTCATAGGCGAATGGCTCCGAGTAGTAGAGTACGTCATATGCGGCCGTGTAGATACGTCCCCTGTAGTAAGCCAAAAGGTGTCCCGCGGGGGGGCGGCTTCAGGCCTTCTGTCACGGTGGTGAGCATCGGGGTGGGTTCGTCTTTTACGATGATGGCGGCATCCTGGTTAGGAAGCCTCCGTACAAGGTAGAGCGTCTCGCCGGAGGCTGTTGTCATGTAGAGGTTTATGCCCACAACGCCGGGGTCGTCTGAGGCCGTTACGGCGGCGTTAATGCCGCCCGATGGGGTTGTCTCTATATATGAGAGGGCGGACGTGCCGCTCTCTTGCCCGCCGGTTGGGGAGTATGCCCCGTGGCGGCGCACATATGCCAGGGCTGTGGCGTATCTTCCCTGTCGAAGGCCGCCAGTTGTATTTGACAACTCAGGCGGCAGCGGGGGCCTCATGCCCCATGTCCGTGGCACGCATACCTCGCTGCGGGTATCAATGGCGCCGGTTATGGCGCCGTCCGAGTAGTATACCGTGCCGTTTAGTGAAAGGTATGCCATGCGCCTCTCGCTGTCTATCCCCTGGCGCAGTGAACGCACGCCATAGGGGGCGCCCGGGGCGTTTGGCCTTATGAGTTCTTTCAGCTCATCACCCTCACGCAACAGGCATACGCGCCCGTCGCTCCACAGGGAGTGCGCCACCCCGCCGTAGATCTTCTTATACCCGGGCCTGCGCCTAATCATCCCCGTGTCGTCGATGTCTACGTTCTTTGCCGACTGGAGGTATGAAAACCCCATCCGCTCCGGGGGTAGCACATTGGCAAGGCCCTTGAATTCCTTGTAGACGTTTCCCACTATATCACCCCCATAAGGTCGTCAAGGGAGTAGGTGGAGCTGCCATTTACCAGGGCCTCCCGCCTGATGTCATCAAGGCCTTTGCCCCAGAGTTCTCTGTATATCTTTGCGGCATCAGGGTTTAACGTACCGGTGCCTGCCTTTTCGTAGGCCAGGGCCAGGACACCGTTAATCAGTGTGCGGGTGTAGCGGCGGTTTATCTCCGGCTCGGCGCTTGGGGCCGATAGGGACATCGCGGCAAGTGGGAGGCGATAGACAATCAGCCTGAGTGTCTCGGCTTGTGCCGGGGTGGGATGGAGGGTTATCTGCCCGCTCTGCGTATCAAGCAGATAGTAGGCCGGCGTGCCTTCAATATTCTGCCATGCCCCATACCACTTATACAGGGCATCGTGTGTGGTCTTAAAAAGCGGAGTCCCGGTGCTTTGGAGTACCGCGCGTTTAATAGCTACAACGCGGCTGTCCAGGGCATAGCCGGCCACTGCCTTACTCAGGCTTATAGCGCATATCTCCGGGGTCGTAGAATCTGTTATGCAAAGCGTCTCCGTGCACATGGCATAGAGCCTGTCGTTGAGGCAGGCAACCAGTTCCACGTCCGGCCACAGGTAAGGGGCAACGGAGTCATCAAGTATTTTTCTGGCAGTGAATAATATCTCAGTCAGTGTCATCGGCGTCTCTCCCATCTTCATATATGGGCCGGCCCCCCCACGAAAAAAGGGGGGCCGGCTAACGTGGTTTTAGTTGAGGTCCTGGCAGACCACCATGATATCTACTACGGTGTGTGAGAGGTTGTTTGCCGTGACAATAGACAGGTCTGCCTCGGAGGTGTAGATGCGGCCGTCGGCGTAGGCGTCGGTTATGGTGTTTTGGGTGATTGCCCCTGCCGCGGCGTTTAAGTCTACCGAGGCGTCGAAGCCGTCTGCGTCGCCGGAGTCGCCTACGGTGCATGTGGCGGCTGCTCCTTCAGGGGTTATCAGCTTTACGTATACCTTTTTGACGTGGCTGTTAGGCCGTATCTTTACGGCATGGACGACATCGGATGCGGCGGCGTTGGTTTCGCTGAAGTCGAGCCTGTTTTTGATCCGGTAGAGTTTGTTCAGACCGTCAAATGGAATGGCGGACTGCCCGCCGGTTAAATCGATTGTTGCCATGTGTCAGACCTCCATTATAGCTATTTTCTTATGGGGCCGCAGGCCCCATCTTTCAGGGAGGGTAGGGGGGAACCCTCCCTGTTGTCCTGAGCTTGTCCTGAAGCGGTTACCTTGCCGCGTAAAGAACGCCCATTGATTCGGGCTTGATAACCTTGTAGCCATAGACCATCAGTCCTCTGACCAGGTCTCCGAATGTACTCTCAGCGCGCAGTGTCTCGACCTTTAATATCTCAGAGGCAAATGTCAGGGCCGATTTGTGCCCAAAGAGCACCTTATAGGCCAGGTCGCCGCCGTCACTAACGGATGAGATGTAGTTGCTGTTGTAAACGTTAAAGCGGTCAATCATGCCGATGAGGCCGTTTCTGATTGACGATTCACTGTCTCCGGTCCTGGCAACGTCACTGAGGTCGGATTTTTTTATCATTGCCGAGAGCCATGCCGGTATGACGAGCCACCTGCCGGTCTCCGGCACGTTGTGCTCATCGAGAATCGTTGCGCAATCGACAATGTAATCAAGGACGTTGTTCTTTGTTATCTGCACCGGGGCGCCGGTCTTGCCCAGGTCGATGTTCATGGAGATTGCCCCTGCCTTGTCTCCGGAGTTCGATGAGTGGGCGCTTGCCGGGATTGACGACAAGATGTCCGAGTCGACGACGAGTTTTAACTGGACTGATGCGTCGCTGCTCCAAAGGTCGAGCAGGTCTAAGTCCGACTGCCACCTGTCAACATAGTCACAGGCAAAGGCAAAGTACTTTCCCTTGTCGATGACCAGGTCGAGGGCCGGGCCGGAGTCTGGCCTTTCGTATTCGATTTTCTGGCCCTTTACGTAGTCTCTGATGGTTATATCCGGTACGGCGCGGATATAGATCAGGTCGCCCTGTTCCTTTATCTCGCCCTCATAGTCTACGTTTGCGATGAAGGGTAAGACGCTCGTTTTGTAAAACTTCTTAATAAGGTTGCCCGACCACAGTGCCCTTTCAAACTTCATTGTCCCGGTGCTGCTGTAATCGGGGTGTCCGGCTGCGCGTGGATATGCCATAGGTTATCCTCCTGTTTTGCTGGGGAACATGCCCCCGGTGGAAATGTTGGTTTCGGCGTCGAAAACGCCGTTTGTACGCATGGATTACGCGGTTACCCTGCCTTCTTTGACTGCGTTGAATATGCGGGACTCCATCGCGTCCGCATCCTTTTCCCTCCCTCTGTAGCGGCCTTTGACGACATCCTTGTAGAAGTTGTGGATCTCGGAAGAGGTAAACGTTTCGTCGGAGCCGATGGGTTTGGACGAATTGCCGACGTTGCGCGGAGGGACGGCATAGCGGTCTATTCTTTGTGTCTCAGGTGCCGCGGCAGTTACTGCTGCTGCCTCCGCTGGCGCTGCGGCCTCTGTGGCCGGGGCAGGTGTGCTGCTCTGTTGAGGTTCTGCTGCCTCCGCTTGCTGTTGTGCCGGCTGTGCCCCGGCAGGTGCCTCGGCGGGTGTTTTGGGTGATGGTTGTTCTGTCATATTTGTGCCTCCTTCATCGTTGATACCGTCAGCATTTATGCTGCCATCTCCTGTTTCAACGGCAGTTGCCACGGTATCGCCATTAATATCTTCGGCATCGGCATCGATACCGGTTGCGCTTAACATGCTTCCTACTGCAATGCCCAACATCTTTTTAAGCATGTTGTACGTATCAGGGTTTTCCGCACGGAAGGCGGATAGCTCTTCGTTTGAATCCAGGGAGTTGCAGATATTACTTACATACTCCATTGTAGTCTGTGATGCGTCGTGTAACGCTGTATCCGCAGCTCCGCTTTCATCTGTTATGTTCACATCTGTAGCAGTTTCCTGGGTATCTTCCATTGCGGTTGGCTCAGTGCCGTCTGTGGCCTCTGCCGTAGTTGGGTCTGGCTCGATCGATTCAGCGGTAGTTGCGCCGATTGTTGTGGTCTCTGGTGCTTCAGGCTTTACGATTGTTTCCATGTTATCCTCCTTTATTTTGTTGTGGGGCGCAGCGCCCCCTCTCACAATTGCGTTATTCGCCGTCCGGCTGAAGTACTGCGACTTTGGCAAGTTTCTTGAGAATTACCTTTATTTCTGCTATGCCATTAGCTGCGTCTATCTGCTGTTCGATTGTGCTGTAGGCGGGGATTTCCGCCTTTATGGCCTGCTTGCGCTCCTTCTTTTGCCTGGCGGCCTCCTGCTGCT
>PEAC01000045.1:0-20186 GCA_002753305.1 Nitrospirae bacterium MYbin6 | reverse complement strand
ATCAGGCAAGTTACAATCAGTGTCGAGATTATCATTATGATTATCGACGTAGCCATTTCGCCAGGGGTTGCTGACCACCTAACGCCAGGGGTCGCTGACCCCCTGTTGCCGATTGCCAGTTGCCGGGGGTTGCCAACCCCTCGTTGACCCATTGCTAACCTCTTTTTCATTTTCATTTCACCTCCTCTTAGTTCCATGTGAGCGCCGCCCCATGTAGTTTTATGTTCTTGCTTACATTGTCGTTTGCGTTAAATGTCCGCACCCTCCACCTCATAGCAGTGCCACTGCCTGGCAGGGTGGCCTCCCCCGCAATTATCCTCCTGCCCGATTGATAATTCCCGTCATCAGTAAGTGTTGCCTGATACCAGGTCGTGCCATTATCTGAGGAGACATAGCCCTTTAAGTCAGTGTTAAGAGTTACCCCTTGCGTCGTGTTATCCTCTTCAAACAAGATAAGCCTTGCCTTTGTCGGGGCGGTTACGGCAGTTGATGCGGTAGATGTTAACAACATGTTTTTGCTGCCAATGCCAACTGCCATAGGCGCAAACATGTTCAGTTCGTCTATTCTGGTATAACCTCCTCCGTTAGAGACAGTAATATTAATTTTATACCACCGGTACGGACTATAACTTGACACTTGGTTCAGGCCATATGTTTTTGTTACACCCTGCGTCCAACCTCCTATGTTTGACTGGCTGTCCAACGTAACAAACGTAGAATTATCGGTTGACCCAGAAAAAGTCCAAGTGTGGGGTTGCTCTCCTGATGCCGAATTGCTATAAATACTATATCCGCTGATGGTAACAGGGGAAAGAAAGTCAAACAACGCTGTTGCCGTAACAGCAGAATACCAACCCTGGGCCGTAGAGTTATCACACATAGCTTTAGGTGTCCATGACGTATATTGCGTGCCTGATATTACTGTGCCATTGGGTGGCATACCGCAAAGGTTAGTAGTGCCTTGTGTTAATGGAGACAATGTATAATATACCTTACTGACATTATCATACGTCACATTATCACTCCATGCCACAGTACGATTGTCTATCCCCGCCTGATTCTCAAAGTGGTCGAACACGCCGTCCACCATGTTGAAGACAGTCAACGATGCATGAATGGCCAGCTTAAAGAAGGCCAGCATTATGTTGTTGATTACCCAGTTTGCTACACGCGCAATGCCGCCATTGTTGGTTATCGTGAAGTTATCCTCTGTGAACGTCCCACTCCCCCCGCCACCTCCGCCGCCAGTTGAGGCTATAGTGATTGACCCATTATCGTTGGTAATAGTTACATTAGAGCCTGCCGTAAGCGTATTCAGCACATAACTGCCATTATCATGCCCGATTAACAACTGCCCCTTTGTCGGCGTTGTCCCCAGCCCTGTGCCACCATGTGTTACGGTGGCCACATTCATTGAGATTTCGCCGGTTGTGGGGTTATATCCTAAAGGCCCTATAGCCGACAGTGCTGCCCTTGCCGCGGCATCCGTGTACCAGAGATTTGTCCCTTGTGTGATGTTGTCTGTGTATAGCGTGAAGAAGTTCTTTGTCCCATTCCACCACTTGCCGGATGTACTGGCGGGAATAGTCGGCTGAAATCCAGATGTATCTATGGCTAGTTGCCCTGTTGTGGGGTTAAAGGAAAGAGGGCTGTTCGCCATTATCATATAATCGCCATCCATATGTAACAGCAATCTTGTAGAGCTATCTGTTAATTGAGGTATGGTTGGCATAGTAAAATCAGATGTCCAGCGCGCCCACGCGGTGAACTCCAGCTCATCAATATACCCTGTCAATGGATGCTCGTCATTAGACCACGCACCTATCCTCATGTTGCCTGTAGCTGCCATATCGGCGTTTCCAAAACTACCGTTTGTGTTTGTTATGGTTTTACTAACACCATTTAAAAACATGCGTAATGTGCCGGACGCGCGGGTTATTGCCAGATGACTCCAAGCATTGGCAGGCGCACCTGCAAGGCTGATACATGAAGTCCAGAACGGGGCATCGGACGAGGCTATACAGTATGTCTGGTTGTCGAAATAAACATCCCAGCCACCGGCCGCTTCGGCATTTCCCCAAAAAACTTCACCATCTACCGCCATGCTTGGCAAATCATAGGCCCTAAAGCTGAAGCTGAAATCGCCTGTGCCAACATTCAGGTGCGTTGGAGATGGAATGTCAAGCGTATCAGCAGCGATTGTGACTATACCGTCAAAGTATGCGCTTTTCTTTCCGGCAAACACAGACTGCGCCCCTGTTTGGTGGACATCCCCATTTGCGACAATAGTGTGCTTGTACGTAGAATTATCGACAAACAGGCGTGTATTGCCCATCGGAGAGTCTTGTTGTACTGCGGTAACAACACCAGTAGCGTTGTCGTATAAGATACCCCAACCAGGATTAATAACTGCCCTTGCACGCTCAGGAGTGAAAAACTGCTTCGCCCCTTCGGTTACGTTGTCCGAATATAACGCGTAGAAGTTCTTCATACCGTTGAACCATGTGCCTGCGGTACTTGCGGCAATAGATGGCTCTTTGGCATTCATGGCGTTTTGCAAGTCGGTCTGGGACGCCAGCGTGCCGGTTATGTCGCCCCATGTGCCGCCACCACCGCCGGTTGAGGCTATCGTAACGGAGCCGTTGGCGTTGGTTATGGATATGTTATCACCGGCGGTCAGTCTGGCAAGCGTGAACGTCCCGTCGTCGTTGCCTATCATAAGTTGGCCGCTTATCGGAGAGGACGAAAGCCCGGCTATGGAGATAACCCCGGTAGAGTTGTCGTATATCAGAGGGGTTGTTGTAGACAGTGCAAGCCTCGATAGCGTGTCAGAGTAGTACACATTGGCAACCCCTTGTGTCAGGTTGTCGGTAGTCATTCCTGAGAAGGCGTTGTTAAACCTGGCCAGTGTCCAGTATAAGTTTGAGGCGCCTTCGGTGAGGTTGTCTGTATTCATGGCAGAAAACGCTGAGTTAAAACGGACTGGAGTCCAATATAAATGCGATGGACTCTCTGTTATGTTGTCTGTTGTGACGCTGCTGAGGTCGCCGGAGAAACCCGTGCTGCCACCGCTTTTATTTCCGTAGGTCTGCCAGCTGTCAGCGGGGATGCTCTGCATTAACAGTAAGGCAGAGGCCAGTAATAACACTATGCCCTTTGTTATCTTCATTATTTCACCCCCGTGCATCTGACCGCCACATACGGATTCGTTCCACCGGTAAGCGTAACCAGACTGGCGCGTATTCTCTGAACCGGTATGTCAACAATTGCAAAGGACCCAATTCCCGCGGCAAGTTCGGCAGGAGCCATGCTGTAGAGCGCCATTGGCGTAGGGCTGAACTTATTCAGGGCCGCCGTGCCGCACTTGGCAGCCGTACATTGATTGCCATCGATTCTCACCTCAACGGCGCTTACCGTGGTGTCTGAGACCGATACATCACATGACCATGTCTTGAACTCATTGGCGGAGACATCTTTTACCACACCACTGCCTGTCGTGTTGTCGTTGTACAGGTCAATTACGTCCGCATTGGCAAGCGGTAAGAGCGTCATCAACGAAAGGGCAGTTATTAGTGTTGCCAGTATCTTTTTCAAGTTATATTCCTCCTGGTTGTTCATGGATTTTAAAATCCGGTTATTTATGTGGGTGAAGGTTCTGTGGCCCTAGTGTCCCCACTTTTTCATGTACTCTAAAAACAGATTCGCTATAAGGGCGGCCAACACCGATCCAATCAGCATGAAGAGTTTTGTAAACATGCTGTTTATGGATTCCTTGAATTGCCGCAGCTCTCTTTGGAAGTCCTTGAGTTCTCTCCAGAAGTCCTTCAGCTCGCCGTTGAGTTCGTCGAGTGAGTTGTCAAAGTGTATGTGCCTCTCGTCCTGGCGTTTTTGGCACTCCTTGCAAGCCTCCATCGAAACATGTGTCTCAGTCATTTAACCCTCCTGTTAACGCCGGGGGTGGCTCACCCCTCTCAGGCATAAAGCCAGATGGCTTGTGCCGGTTTGTTCTTATCGATATCCAGGTGAATTAACCCTGAACCAATGCCTAATCTTTCGACTCCGGCGGTGATGGCGGATTTCACCACCAGATACCGCTCATGGCCGCCATCAATGGCAATGTCCGCGGCAAAGCCTTTTATATGTGCCGAATCGGCATTTCCACCGATCGCGGCGTTGTGCTTCTTACAGCGCGACCCTGAGGTTATTCGGAGCGGGATGTCCGCAAGTTCCCGTATCCTGTCAAGGGTTGCGATAAGTTCGGCAGAGACGTTGTTAAGTCCGCAACCGCAGCGGCAGTTAAACTCCTCACGCTTAAAAAAATGCTTCGACGCCGCACTGTTGGGCGGCAACGTGGATTGGGTGATTGTACCGGCTGTTATGTCTTTCATGGCCTTCATACCTCCCTATGCCTTTAGTAAAATGCCGTAAATTTCAAGGATTCGTCCTGCGTAAGTGCCGCGGTGTTTTCCGCCTTCAGGCTCTCCAATCCCCTTGACGCGAACTCCGGGGTGAGGAGCTTTGTGAGTTCGTAGAGGCACTGGGCCTTGCCTTGCCCCATTCTCAGAAGCGTGTCCTCGCGCTGGATGTTGTTTCTATAAGACTGAAGTATGTGCTGCCTGTGGAACCATTGCCTTATGGCTTCCCATTCCGGTTGGCGGCTTAGCAGGGCTACGGCCCTTAAGAATTCCTCTGTTGGTACAAGCATGTAGTTTCCTCCTCTGAAAGATGTATTTAATCCTGGTCGTCGTCATGCGCTTGGCTGCCGGTCCACTCTATGGAGTTTTCACTGCCTCTGATTCGGCGGAGGCGCTCTTCATAGGTTTCCATCTGGATGGCCTCTTCGGAAGTGCCAGGTTTTTTCTTTTCATAGATGTACTGGGCCAGCTCCATGTAGATCTTAGCGCGGGTCTTTGAGTCGACCTCGGGGTCTCGCGCAAGCTCGGCCATCCCGATTAACGGGTCAACGGCCATGCCCTCTAAAACCCTCCTGGCGTCGACAGTCCTGCAATAGGCTGCCGATGCGTTACCCTCGCCGCCTTGCAGCGGTTTCAAAGTGCCATCGTCCTGCGTGTCCTTTTCCATAGCCCTCCTTTGTGTTTAAGTAGTCCTGAGTGTTACGCCCCTATATATATAGTAAAAATTCGCATAAATGTCTGTAGATCCAGCAAACAAGCCATTCTCCTATTCGCATGGAAGTTTAAAAAGGCAAAATAAGGCAAAAAATGCTACAAATATGTAGGAATGCTACAAAAATGTAGCAAGATGGTTGGAGGCAGAGGGCGCAAGTTATTGATAATGCAGTATATATTATTTTATGCTAAATAAAGGCATAATAATGCTCATTTATGCGTTATGTATTATGTACCATATAGTTAATATATATAGCTACATAATACCATTATATATCATGTAGTTATAACTTCATAGCTTCACTATGACGCTATTGTATAACGGCTTTTTTGTCTTTAGGGCCACTTCATGTGTGTTAACACTGCCTTCCCACAGGGCAGACGTTAGAAAAATACAGTGGAAATCTCATAGACTTATAGGGGGTTAACCATAACCCATCGCGTACTAAAAAATATAGTCAACATGGCATTGATTTTATTACCTGATTTATTTATTATAACAATGACTGTGATGAGCGGTAAGCATATTAGCATGTTTTACATGATTTTATAGGATAATTAAATGGCTATCGATTCAACCGAAGAAATAAAAGCTGTAGATGATGAAGAAACTATTGGTGTTGAGACTGCCACCCAGCCCTGTGATGCGCGTTTTATTGCAATAGATAACAGACCATTTCCTGTTTTTAAAATAATGATGAAAATAAAAAACAATGAGATAAACCTACAGCCGGATATTCAAAGAAATTTTGTATGGGATGAGATTCGGCAAAGCCGCCTTATAGAGTCAATCCTGATAAGGATTCCTCTGCCTAGTTTTTACATGGATACCATGAATGACGACGAATGGCTTATTGTGGACGGACTTCAGCGATTAAACACGTTGAACAATTTTATCAATAAAAACGAACTAGTGTTAACAGGCCTTGAGTTCCTCAATAACGAGGCGGGTGGTAAGACCTTCAGCCAATTACCAAGACAGATGCAGCGGAGATTGGAAGAGACAGCTCTCTCTTTTTATATCATAAAGCCGGGAACGCCGACAGAAGCGAAATTAACCATTTTCAAGAGACTTAACACAGGTGGGATAGCGTTAAATTCTCAGGAAATACGCCACTGTCTATATAAGGGCAAATCCACAGGGCTTCTCAGGGAACTTGCGAAATCAGAGGAACTAAAGGCTGCTGCTGGTGGTTCACTATCAGGGCTGCGAATGGTTGAAGAGGAGTGCGCGCTTCGCTTTTGCGCTTTTCATTTAACGAAGTATCAATCTTACACAAGACCCGGCCTTGATGTCTTTCTTGGGGAGGCTATGAAGCAGATTAACAAAATGGACGATTTAGAAATTGAATCGCTTAAAACTGCCTTTATCGATTCAATGTTGAAAGCAAGAGAGATATTTGGTGATTATGCCTTCAGAAAAATGTATGAAGTAAATGGCAGACGCAATCCGATAAACAAGGCCCTGTTTGAAACATGGTCAGTCTCTCTTAGTGAGCATGATATTGGGCTGCTCAGAAAACATAAAGAAATAATAATAGAATTATTTATTAATGTTATCAGAAATGACCATGATTTTAATTCTTCGATTACACAGGGTACAGGTGATGTAAAAAAAGTACACGCTCGTTTCAGCACAGTTGAAAGGATAATAAAGGAGGCGATGAATCAATGATTGAGTATGTTAAATTAGAAAGATTTAAGTGTTTTTATGATGAGACCATACCCCTCGCACCCTTAACAATTCTCGCAGGCGCCAACAACACCGGCAAGTCAACGGTAATTCAGGCGCTATTGCTGCTGAAGCAAACGGCACAGATACATGAATATACTGAGGTGGTAGAACATAGAATCAACTCTAATAGGGTTATGAGTAGAATGCCTATTACTACAAAAAATATGAACTGGACAATTTCTCTCAATGGACCTTTAATCCAAATGGGAACCGCCCATGATGTGTTTTGTCAATGGTCTGAATCCGACAATATAAAAGTTTCTTTAGTTTTCAGGAAATATCCTGAAAATATTATGACATTGAAATTGCTATATGATAGTAGTATCTTAGATACACATAACATGAAAGCAGAAATAAGTTTTGACTTTGCATCATTCCAGGAAGATTTGCATAACATGCGTTTTACATACATAGGGGCCATGAGAACAGGACCACTGTTAATTTATCCAGCGAGTGACGAACAAATACAAAATATGTCTGTAGGAAACATGGGGCAATTTACTGTCCATTGTCTCTACCAGTTTGGACAAGAGATGTCTGTCATTAATAGGTTAGCTTACGATGAAAAAGAAGTCAAATCGATGACACTTTCACACCAAACAGAAAAGTGGATGAATTATTTAATTCCTGGGATTGCATTTACATATAATAAAATTAAAGAAGCGGATGCTTTCACTGTGGGAATCCGCAATGTTAATAGAGATACGGGATTTTTCAAACCGACACATGTCGGGGTCGGCATTACATATTGTCTACCTATCGTCGTAGCAGCACTGATGAGTAAAGTGGGTAATGTTCTCATTTGTGAAAATCCAGAATCACACTTACATCCAGAGGCGCAGTCTCGTATGGGACTGTTTCTGGCTCGCGTGGCAGATGCAGGCATACAGGTTATACTGGAGACTCACAGCGACCATATACTCAATGGAATAAGGGTAGCTGTTAAAAGAGGTGTCATAAAATACTCCAATGTGGCTATTAATTCTTTTAACAGAGACCATGTAGTTTCGCATCCCAAAATAGATAAAAACGGGAGAATAGATTTATGGCCCGAAGGATTTTTCGATCAAATTGATATAGACTTAGGTGAGTTGATTTAAATGGCTGCGTTTGTCAATGAGCTTTCATTTGTAGGACAAGCCGACAACCCCGATCAATGTGCCGCGTTAATTGAGGATTTAGTTAAGGTTATCAACATCATCCTCCCTCACCTGGGAAGCAAACCAGTGTATGCTTCTGAAACTTTATGGAGTAAAGAAATCTCATCAGGTTATACAATGTTTAAATTTATAGATGACAATCGCATCGATAAATCGCTAACGCGTGCATTCATAAGTATTGTCACAAAAGGGCCATATTTTGAGGATCTATTACAGAACCTCGAACATGAATGTGTAATTATTTCAACCGGAGACGATGTTAAAGGCAGCTGTATTGCCGCGGCATCTCATATGTCGGGGCTTTTAACCAGCTTAAAGGATTCAAAATATTATGATGATAATCCTGTAAAAGTTAATTACAAGGAAGGGAACGAGGAATGTCAGGAAATAGAAATTACTAATATATTAAACTCGTCAAATGCAAATAAGTATGTTGCTGAATATATTAAAGGATCAATAAATTCATGGGATACATTCTGGGATAAACGTGAATCTCTATTTCCTGAATTAGTATTTTGTGAGTGTGTGAAATCTCAATTAGATGATGTTAATTACAATGCTGATTATCCACTCATTTACTGCCATTTACAACGCATGAACGATTATAAAGGTAATGTACGCAAAAAATTAGTTACCGTACCTGATTACAGAACGATGGGTATTGATGCCACTCACGAATCTAAAAGAACTTTAGCGATTTATGGTAAGGAGAGGACTTTTGTTTGTCCAGATGGAAAAGACAGACTTTTCAGCTGGCACAGTAAGCAATTAGGACCAAATATACGAATTCATTTCTACCCGCCCGATAATACGACAGATAAGTTCTATATCGGATATATTGGAATACATCTCCGTACTATAAACGACCCACACTGAATCATTAATTATGTAAATGGTGCTCAACCGTTGCGGCGATGCCTTTTTTCAGATCATACTCCGGGTGCCAGTTCAGCACATTGGCCGCCTTTGAGTTGTCCAGGCAGCTTCGCTTTAGGTCTCCCGCGCGGGCTTTGCCCTTGTTTGGTTTGTCGAATTTTGAATCTTTCGCTGCTCCCTTTTCTCTTAACGAATCAACAATCGCCATGTATAACTGCATTGTGTTGGTCTCCACACCCGAGCTTATGTTGATTATCTCCATATCTCCGGCTGTGAGGGCCAGCTTGTTTGCCCTTACTATGTCTTTCACGTAACAATAGTCGCGCGTCATCCCGTCCGGGGATTCTTCGTAGTGGTATATTGTGGGGATGTCTCCGGTTATCATTTTCTCCATAAAAATCGACACCACCCCGGCTTCGGCGTGCGGCACCTGGCGCGGGCCGTAGACGTTTGCGTATCTCAGCACGGTATACTTTAAACCATACTGCGCGGCGTAGAAATTCAGATATAGCTCAGTAGTCCGTTTTGTTATCGCGTATGGGGACAGTGGACTTGCCGGTGATGTCTCAGGGGTAGGGATTACCTCCGCGTCTCCGTAAATTGCCCCGCCGGTCGAGGAGAAAATTATCTTTTTCGTGCCGTATTTTACCGCACACTGTAAGATATTCACCACCCCAAGCACGTTTACACGGGCGTCAAAGTCCGGGTCCTCTACCGAGGCCGGTACGGACATCTGCGCCGCGTGATGGTCTACTACATCGGGACGCTCCATCTCAAAGACTTTTTTCAGCTCCTCGGAACGTACATCCATCAGATAAAATTTCGCTTTATTATTGATGTTAACCCGCTTGCCTGTGAAGAGATTGTCCACTATTACTACTTCGTGCCCTGCATCTATGAACCCATCCACTACGTTTGAACCTATGAAGCCCGCCCCGCCTGTTACTAATATCTTCATTGTTCTCCTTTTCCATCGGCAATAGTCTTAAACAGATCCAGCGATCTCTTCACGGCCTGGTCCATGTTATAGTATTTATATTCGGCAAGGCGGCCTGCGAAATATACCGTCTTGAGTTTGTCCGCCTCTTTTTTGTATTTTTCATATATCGCCGCCGCACTCTCCATGGGTACAGGGTAGTAGGGTTCCCCGGATGCCTCAGGGAATTCGCGCACTATTGTCGTGCGGGCGTGCCTTTGCCTTGTGAAGTGCTTGCTTTCGGTTATCTTTGTGTACAGGTGGTCGTTTGGATAGTTGACGACGGCAACCTCCTGGTAGAATTCCCTGTCCAGCGTCTCAAACTCAAAGCGCTGGCTTCTGTATGGAAGCTCACCGTGCATGTTGTCAAAGAAGTAGTCAACCGGGCCGGTATATATCAGGTAGTCAAACTTTATATCGTCGATTATCTCCTTGTAATCGGTGCCAAGCACTATGGTTATGTTCTTATGGGCCAGTATCGCGTCGAAGAGTTTAAAGAATCCCTCCACGGGAAGCCCCTCGTACTTGTCGCCAAAGTATCTGTCATCGGTGTTGAACCTCAACGGGATTCTCTTGGTTACTTCCGGCGACAGCGCCTCCGGGTAGACGCCCCATTGTTTGTATGTATAGTTTTTAAAGAATTTTTCGTAGAAAAACTCCCCGACCTGTGACAGGACTACATCCCTTGAGTTTTTGATCTCCGGAATGTTCAGGCGCACGGAGGCCAGGTAGTCTCTGAGGCCCTGCTCGTCCAAATCTTTCTTAAGAAGCGTATTTACCGTGGTTAAATTAATGGGAATCGGGAGTTTCAGGCCGTCTACATTGGCTAGTACCCTGTGGACGTAACCGTTCCACTGCCCGAACCTGTTTACATACTGCCAGACATCGTCATGGTTCGTATGGAATATATGCGCGCCGTACTTATGTACCAGAATTCCGGCATCGTCGTAACAGTCATAGGAATTGCCTCCTACATGGGGGCGCCTCTCAACCAACAACACCTTCTTGTTTAATTCAGAGGCAAGGCGCTCGCTGATAACGGCCCCGGCAAACCCTGACCCAACTACCAGGTAGTCATACCTTGTTGACATCAGGACGGCTGTGCCTCGCCATAGGGGTCTTTTAAGTAATCCGCCAGTGCCTCGTCCCACGGGCGCGCTTTGAACGGTGTGGAGTAGGAGGTTGCCGATAAATCAAGGACTGAGTACGCGGGCCTTTTTGCGGGCCTGGGGAATTCGTCCGTTGTTACAGGTATCACCTTGTTTGGCTTACCGCTTAGTCTCAGGATTTCAACAGTGAAATCATACCAGCTCAGTGTGCCGTCTGTGGCGTCCGTTACGTGGTATATCCCGTACTTGCCGCTCTCCACGATTGTCTTTATGCCGTGTGAGAGGCTAACTGTCCATGTGGGGGAGCCCTTCTGGTCGTTAACCACCCTTAAGGTATCCATCTTGCCGCTTAAATCGAGCATCGTCTTTACAAAGTTCTTACCAAACCATCCGTAGAGCCAGCTGGTTCGTACGATATAGAATTTTCTTAAAAGCCACTGGACGTATTTTTCTCCGGCCAGTTTGCTGTAACCGTAGAAATTCACGGGGTCGGTGTCGTCAAACGGCGTATAGGGGACGGTGTTTTGGCCGTTGAATACGTAGTCCGTGCTGACGTGGCACAGGGGTATGTCGCGCTCGGCACATACCATTGCCAGGTGCTGAGTGCCGGTGGCGTTAACAAGCATGGCCATGTCGCGGTCTTTCTCTGCCGCGTCGACATTCGTGTATGCCGCGCAGTTTACTATTACATCGGGGGAGTGCTTATCGACCACGCCGCGTACGGAGTCTATTGATATTATGTCCATCTCGTCAATTGTCGCCCCAACGCATGTATGGCCTTGTGAGAGTACCGGGATTATGTCGGTTGAGAGCATCCCGCCTGCTCCGGCTACGAAGATCTTCATTTCCAGAATCCCTCGCTCTCGGCGGCCAGACGCTTTTTCAGGGCCTGCCACCACCAGTCGTTGTTCATGTACCACTTTATCGTATCAACGAGTCCGTCTTCTATCTTCTTTTCGGGCCGCCAGCCAAGCTCCGTGGTAATCTTTGTGTTGTCCAGGGCATAGCGGAAGTCGTGCCCCGGGCGGTCCTTTACATATTTAAACGCGGCCTCACCCGTGAGCTTTGCCGCACCGGACTTGTTCATTGTTTCTGTTACCGCGTGTAATATCTCAATATTTTTGCGTTCACTATCGCCCCCGATATTATAGGCCTGTCCCTCTCTGCCCTTGTGAAATACGGCATCAATGGCCTTACAGTTGTCCCCGACATAGAGCCAGTCCCTGACATTTGTCCCCTGGCCATAGACCGGGACGGGTTTGCCGGTAAGGAGATTGGTTATCATCAGGGGGATGAACTTCTCCGGGAACTGGTACGGCCCGTAGTTATTTGATGGCCTTACGGTGACAACGGGAAATCCATATGTCTTAAAGAATGCCTTTATAAGCAGGTCTCCGGCCGCCTTCGAGGCGGCATACGGGGAGTTCGGATCAAACGGGGTGGTCTCGGTGAACTTGCCCTCACCAGTCTCAAGGCTCCCGTAGACCTCGTCTGTCGATACATGGACGAATCTCTTTATCTTTGCCTTGAGGGCGGCGTCAAGGAGGACTTGCAGCCCGATTACGTTGGTATCGAGAAACGGACGGGAATTCTCTATTGAGCGGTCAACGTGGCTCTCGGCGGCAAAGTTGATAACGCCGTCGACCGTTTTAAGCAGGTCTGTTACGGTTGCTTCATCGTTAATCGAGCCTTTTATGAAATGGTAACGCCCTGAGTCTATCCCCTTAAGGTTGTCCAAATTACCCGCGTACGTCATGGCGTCCAGATTATACAGATCATAATCGGGGTATTTCCCAAGCATATGCCTGAGGAAATTAGAGCCTATAAAACCACAACCGCCTGTGATGAGAATTTTCATGCCAGTCTCCCGGAATTATTTAAATACTATACCTCGACAATCGAGTCGTCACTTATCATCAGCCGCAAAGCCGTGTGTTGGTGCGCGTTTTTCACCACCTTCGCCCCACGTCCGATAAGGCTGTCCTCGAGGCGTTCAATCCCCTCAATGCAGGCATTATCCAGTATGACAGAGTGCTCGATGGCGGAGTTTTTAATGGTAACATTATCCCCTATGCTTGTGAACGAACCGATGAAGGTGTTTTCTATGGTCGAGTTCTTTCCGATTTTAACGGGGCCGCGGATGTTGCTGTTTGTTACCGTGGAGCCTGTCTCTATGGTCACTCTGCCGGTAGTGCGGCTGTCTTTGTCTATTTTCCCTTTGATGTCATTTTTGATATACTCATCCAGGACAATGCTGTTTGCCTGGAGGAGGTCGTCTTTTTTACCCGTGTCAAGCCACCAGCCGTCGAGAATCTCACTGTCCACGGCATAGCCCATGTTGATAAGTTCCTGAATGGCGTCGGTAATCTCAAGCTCTCCGCGCTTTGAAGGCTTTATGCGGGCGATTGCGTCAAATATCTTCTTCGTAAATATGTACACACCGACAAGGGCCAGATTAGAGGGTGGATTCTGGGGTTTTTCCATAAGCTCGATGACCTTGCCCTCGGAATCCAGGCGTGCAACGCCGAATCGCCGCGGGTCTTCTACCTCTTTAAGGAAGATCATCGCGTGTGCCTTATTCTTTTTGAACCGCTCAATGGCGGTGCGAACCCCGGCGCTGAGCAGATTGTCTCCGAGGTACATGACAAAATCGTCATCGCGTAAGAACGATCTTGCGGAGAGGACGGCGTGCGCAAGGCCAAGGGGTTTTTTCTGTACGATGTATTGTGTCTTAATGCCCCAGGCGGCCCCGTCCTTCAGGTAGTCTTTCACGTCCTGGCCGGTCTCGGGGGAGATTATGATGCCGGCCTTTTTTATCTTTGCCTCGCATATATGGTCAAAGACGTAGCCCAGAATGGGTTTACCGGCTACCGGCACTAGTTGCTTTGCTATGGTATGCGTGAGGGGCCTTAGCCTTGTCCCCTGCCCGCCGCTTAATATCAGGGCCTTTTTCATCTCACCTTTTCCCTCTGCTGCCTCACCTTTTCCTTCTGTTGCCTCATGTTTTCCCTCTGCTGCCTCATGTTTTCCCTCTGCCGCCTCATGTGTGGATAAAAAAACCTTTGAACTTTATCGACGAAATGTATTATAACAAATATACCGTGATATATTACAACCAATGGGCCATAGAAAAAGTGCAGTAATGGAAAAGATTTGGCCATGAAGAAGATAGCACAGTTATTCTCGCTGATTGCCATAGATTTAGCGGCATACTATGTCAGCCTCTACGGCGCATGGTACATGAGGGACGAGCTCCTGCCCATATTCTATACGCCCCTGACGCCGAATTACACATTCGGGTATTACCTGGGCCTGTGGTGGCTGCCGGCGATTTTCATCTTCTTCATTGCGTATACCAACATATACACGGGGAGGATCCCGTTCTGGGACGAGACGAAAAAGCTGTGGCACGCCAATACGCTGTCATTTATGGTACTCATGGTTGTGGTAACGCTGGGCAAGGCCCATGGGCTGTTCTCACGCGCCGTTATCTTGTCTTTATGGCTTGTGGCATTTTTTGTATTTCCGTTTTTTCATCTCTATGGAAAGAAGCTGCTCTTCTATCTGGGCATAACAAAAGAGAGGGTCCTTGTGCTGGGGGCTGGCAAGACCGGCAAGCTGATCTCCCAATGGCTTGACAGAGAGCGGCACATCGGCTATGAAGTCCTCGGCTACCTTGACGACAACATCGAGAGAACCGGCACATATATCGATGGCCGAAAGGTTTTTGGCCAGGTCAGGCACTATACCAAATTTATAAAAGACCTCCAGATAAACACCATCATAATCGCCATGCCTTCGCTTGGCCCGGATAAGATATCCGCCCTCGCCTTCGAGGTACAGCAAAAAGTGAAAAACACGATGATCGTCCCCAATCTCTACGGCATCGCGCTTCTCAACACAGAGCTTCTGCATTTGTTCTATGAGGAGATCTTTCTGTTAAAGGTGAGAAACAACCTGAAATCCCTCTACAACAGGATAATTAAAAAGGCCTTCGACCTTGCGGTAAGCATAATTCTGCTGCCATTTTTACTGGCGCTAATGGCCGTCATAGGGATTATTATAAAACTCTCCTCGCCCGGCCCCATAATATATAAACAGGAGAGAATCGGACTTGGCGGAAGGCCTTTTAAGTGTTACAAGTTCCGGACAATGGTTCAGGACTCGGAGAGGATTTTAAACGAACTCCTGCAAAGCAACCGTGACATAAAAGACGAATGGGAGCGGTACTGGAAACTCAGCAAAGACCCGCGCGTTACGAAGATTGGCATGTTTCTGAGAAAGACCTCCCTTGATGAGCTGCCACAAATCCTCAACGTCCTCAAGGGGGAGATGAGCCTCGTAGGCCCGCGCCCCTATTTGCTGCGGGAGATGTACGCAATAGAAAACGACATAGAAGACATAACGAAAGTGCCGCCTGGGATAACGGGGCTTTGGCAGGTCTCAGGCAGAAGTTCAACCACCTATGAACACAGAATCAGGCTTGACATCTGGTATATGATGAACTGGTCCTTATGGCTTGACATGTTTATCCTGTTAAGAACCGTAAAGGTAGTATTATTTATGAAGGGGGTACGTTGAAATGCAAAAGTCCGTTTTAAGCGTGGCAACATCTGTATGTATTATGTTTGTGGCATTGGCCATATTTTGGGCAACGAGTGTTGAGGCGGCAGCGGGGCCGATTTTTACGAAAATTAAAAACGCCTACAGCTCGTTCAAAGACATAAGCGGCAAGTTCACGCAGTTAAGCAACATCAGGGACCTTAACAAGGAGATGTCATTTGATGGGACGTTTCGCATCAAACCACCGTTGAAGATGTCATGGCGGTATGAGGGGGAGGAGGATGATGACGAGCAGGAGGTCTATATAAACGACGACGAGCTGACGATATATAAAAAGAAGCTCAACCAGGCCATACGCTCGAAACTCGAGGCAACGGCCATAGCCCAGACGCCGCTTGCCCTGCTGAGGGGGTTGACGGACATCGAAAAGGACTACGACATCACGGAAAAAAACAACGTCGTGCGCCTTACGCCCAAAAGTCCCTCGTTTAATGTCAAACACTTCGACATCTACCCATCGAAGGATGCCTTTCCGATAAAAAAGATAATCTTCTATGACAAAAACGACAACACCATAGAACTCACCCTGCGGGGCGTGAAGGTAAACACTGGCCTGTCAAACGAGATATTTACGTTTAAGCCGCCGGAGGGGGTTACAATAGTTGACAACTGATGAGGGCGGGTAATTGCGGTGGACGAGGCAATCCTTGCGATAGATACGTCATGTGATGACACGTCCGCGGCGGTAGTACTGGGTGGGGTGCGCATCCTGTCGAACGTCGTATCGGGGCAACTGGGGGTTCATGAGCGGTATGGGGGGATAGTGCCGGAGCTTGCCTCAAGGAGACATCTTGAGACCATAGAGGGTGTCGTAGAGGAGGCGATGAAGGCCGCCGGTGTGACATTTCCATTGCTCAGTGCGATAGCCGTATGCAGGGGGCCTGGCCTCATAGGCTCACTGATAGTGGGGACGGCCTTTGCCAAGGCCCTGGCCTGGGCGCACAGGCTCCCGCTGATAGGCGTAAACCACCTGGAGGGGCACATCTGCTCAGCCTTTTTAAAAGAGGGGACACCGCCCACGCTGCCATTTATCTCACTTGTAGTCTCCGGGGGGCACACGAGCCTCTACAGGGTGGACGGGCTGGGGCAATACAGGGAACTGGGCCGAAGCCGGGATGATGCCGCCGGGGAGGCCTATGACAAGGTTGCCAAAATGCTTGGGCTGGGATTTCCCGGCGGCCCGATTATAGACCGTCTTGCAAAGGCCGGCAACCCGCGCGCGGTGGCCTTTCCGCGTGCCTACCTGCCTCAGACCCTGGATTTCAGCTTTAGCGGCCTGAAGACATCCGTGAGGAATTTCCTCCTCACCAAAGATATACATAACATTACGGTAGAAGATATCTGTGCGTCCTTTCAGGCGGCAGTCATAGACGTCCTGATAAGGAAGATAGAACGTGCCGCAGCACAGGAAAATATTAAATCGGCAGCGCTATCGGGCGGAGTGGCGGCCAACGACGCCCTACGCCTGCGCGTTACGCAGCTAAAGGGAATAGAGACCTATGTGCCACCGAAACCACTCTGCACGGACAACGCCGCCATGATAGGGGCGGCAGCCTATGGGCAATGGCTGAGGGGCGATTTTGCAGACATGACCCTGAACCCCAGGGCGTATCTGCCGGTTTAGAGGATATTTACACATTGAATGCCTTCTTATGAATTACATGCCTTTTTTGACAACAACCGCGTATTGTCTTTTAATTTGATATCCATTGAGATATCACAATTCAGGGCCTTTGCAAAGCCAGCTAAGGTCTTTACGGTAAAATTCACATTTCCTCTTAAACATTTAGTTATATATGACTTAGAGACATTCATCTTTTTTGCTAAATCGGAACGCTTCAGTCCCTGAGCGATCATCTGAGAAACCAATTGTTCGTTAATATCTATTATCAGACTATCCGTTAAAAAATCAATATTTTCCTCGCATTGTTCTAATTTTTCACTATACCATCCAGTTAAACTCATCTCGACCTCCGTTAATTCAAGCGGTTGCTATTATAATACCTGTCAAGAAGCTCAAGTGCCCTGTCTATTTCTTTCTTTGGCGTCTTCTGTTGTTTCTTTGTAAAACCATGAGTTACTATTAAAACATGACGCCTATAGATATCATAAGCACATATAATTCTTCTCTGGTTAACCTTAAACTCAAACAACTTATCACCTAAGTAATTAAACTGTTCTTTATTTATTATTTGCCCTGCATTACTAAAGCGTTTAAAAAGCGCTTTGAGTCTGATACTTTCTTTCTCCGGTATGTCATCCATAAAATCAAGCACCAGACAAACTCCATCGACCTGTAGTCCGTATATACTATAACTGCTACCCTTATATATAAGCTGATCAGCTACCATTAGGTTAACATATAAGTAAACTATCTGTCAAGTGAATTATTATTAACATGTCTCCCCTTTTGCTTACCGGAAACGCTAATGGCATAATCTTACCAACCTCATATCAACATTGCATTCATGTATAGCCATCTTTCAAGTCACCTTGTTAATCCATAATACCACTCCCACCCATTTGATTGTCAATTGTAATACCAAGATGCGTTCAAAGAAGTAAGGGGTTTCCATTTCTTTAGTCTGTCATGCCGTACTTGATACGGCATCCAACCGTTTTCTTTAAGACTGGATTCCGGCTTCCGCTCGGAATGACAGATTTGTTAATATAACTCATTTGGCTGCAACTTGGTATAACTCCATTTGGCGCATACATGCGGTTATTTCAATTGAACGATATGCGCTTGTATATAGCAGCTGTATTGCCTGTCCAGACGAAATTGTGGCTAGCCGAGGGGATTGATGATATCCGCCGGCGGCATGTTATTCTGGTTGATGACGCGGTGGACGTGCGAGAGATTTACCCTGTACCAGCCAGGAAGTGGCCTGTAGGCAGGTTTGTCTTGCCTGTATACAACCGTAATATAATTATTCCCACAGCAGCGAATGGTAAAGGACTCCATATAATAGGCGCAAACTCCTATTTCGCGGAATATCACCAAAATTAATATCGTGCAAATACATGTACTTACAGGAAGTATAAGTTGGCACAATTATTGCTGTTATATAAGCAGGTATATAAGGATGACTATTCCACTATGATTTTGATTCATTGTTTTTACAATGAAGACATAAAAGATATGTTAACGACATTAACAATGGAGGGAACAGATGAAAAGGTTAGCTAAACAGACGAATGTCAATCAAGACAAATTAACTTCCTCATGGGAATTATGGGATTACCTGATAGAAAAGGCAGGCCTTGATGTTGAATCATATGATATGCATATAGCCGCAATGATTTGTATGCAGCTTAATATCCCAATGTGTAAAAAATATAAGGACGATAAATATGAAGACAAAGAGTTTAAAAGTAATGAATTTAGAAAAGAACTTAAAGATAACAAAATTTCAGTAGAGCGCTTTATTGGAGCATTCTTCAAAGCCATAGAGCCATATGCTATGATGATGACAGACCTGTGCGTGTTTTTTTATGTGCATCGCATTAAGAAAACAAATGATGGGATGAAGATCCTCTTTGACTTTGGTGACGGACCAGAAGATTTAGGATTCGACTTGAATCATTTTAAGGAAAGCCTTCGGAAAATCCAGAAAATCACCCAGGCTGTGACAATAATAGGATGGAATCAAAATACATTGTGGACACTTGCAAGTATATTCGAAAACTTCCGTCACTATAACCCACATGATCGTTCTGCTGCTGACTGGTTACGCAATTATAACAACGGCGATTTTAGTCCAAATTATCCAACACTTCCTCAAACTGGCATAGTGGAAATAGATTTATGGCTTCAACGCTCATGGCGGGTATGGGCAGACGTTATTACAGAAATCAGGAAGCATGATTGTAAGACGCGTAAGCAATTAAGGGAATTAGGGCAAATCAGTATGGAAGAACAATTTCAGAAGAGTAACTCAACATTGGAAGATGTTGAATCCTATGAATACATAAAACGGATACAAGAACTTCCTGATTTCAGAGAGTGGAATGCATACGATCTATTTGCTTTGGACAGCAACCTATGGCCGGAGACCATGCTCAGAAGTTTATTCTGTTTTACAGAACACATTACGGAAATTACACAAGAAAAACGTGCTGGTGAGGCACATGTCGTTATCGGTAAACTCAAAGAGTTATTTTCGAGCGTTCCTTATTGGGAAGAAGAAAGAGAAACGCTTCTGGAGGGATTTGAAGATTTACTCAATCTCCCTTTTTGGAAAAAGCGCTATGAACTCTATCAGACATGGGTAATGACACAGATAGATAAAGCTTTGAGCGGTTATCAGCGCATAATTCACCATTGCGATGGTGAGCTGATCCTTAAGTTTTCCGGTACGCATATTGGAACTATAGAAACAGAAAAAGGGCGGCTTCATTTATGGGGAGAGTTACGTTCTCCTCTATCCAATCCTGTAAGTAAGAAACGTAAGGGGCATATCCAGCCGGATTATTCCTTATAATGGACCCCAAAAACTGGACAACATGTTAAGTTACAGTAAGAGCAGAAAGATGGAGGTCCAAGGATATTATGAAGACGAAATATGCATCGGCATT
>PEAC01000044.1 GCA_002753305.1 Nitrospirae bacterium MYbin6 | reverse complement strand
TTCAGGGCAATTGCGGCCCTGGTTATTGCCTTTTCCATACTGGGCATAATCAAGTTGTTTAATTATGAGGCAAGGGGCAAGCTGGAGGTGACGATTCAGCAACTGTACAAAAGAGAGGCCGATATAATACAAAGCTCGAAAAAACAGAAGGTTATAAACTCAATCCTTGAGGAATCGCTATTGCCTGCCCCGATTGAAGAGCTTTGTGAAAATATCCTTGAGCTTCTGATGTCGATTTCATGGATACATTTACAGAGAAAGGGGTGTATATTTCTCGCGGATGAGGAATCCGGGGGACTAAAAATAGTCGCGTCTCATAATTTTAGTGATGAACAGGTAGCGTCATGCTCCCCGCTGCCATACGGCAAATGCCTCTGCGGGCTGGCTGCCGCAACCAGAGAGCTTGTCTTTTCGCAGGACAACAAAGAGGAGGCACACAGCATCAGATACAAACATATGTTCCCGCACGGACACTACTGCGTACCAATTATTTCGGCTGACAGGCTGTTGGGAGTGATAAATGTCTACTTAAACGTCGGATATGAGCGCAAAAACGAGGATGAAGTATTCTTAAAAAGTGTCGCGCGCACGATTGCCGGAGTAATACTGCGCAAAGAGGCCGAGACGAAAATGAATCAGAATTTTCTCATTCAAAACGTAATAAATACGGTACTGCAACTGTCGATAAAGTCATTCTCGTTAAAGGAATACCTGGAGAAGATCCTTGAGCTGATAAGCACTGTCCCCTGGTTATCGACAAAAACCACAGGGTGTATATTTTTGATAGAAAATGGCAACGACGAGCTGGAGATGGTGGTTCATAGGGGGATCTCCCCGCTGTTGTTAAAGACCTGTAAGCGCGTACCCATGGGCAGTTGCCTGTGCGGACGCTGTGCCCATACGGGCAAGGTAATATTTACCTCGACGATTGACGACAAACATGAGGTTACCTATGGCGGTATGCACAACCATGGACACTACTGCATTCCCATAAAGTCAAAGGAAAAGGTAGTCGGCGTAATAAACCTGTACGTGGAGGCAGGGCATACGCGCACCGCCCTTGAGGAGGGTTTCCTTGTATCGGTTGCCAACACCCTGTCGGGCATCGTTGAGCGCAAGCGAATGGAAGAGAGATTAGAGTATCTGGCAAATAACGACGCCCTGACAGGACTTCCCAACAGGGTATTGTTTATTGAAAGGTTAAGGCATGAAATAAAAAGCGGCACCCGTTATGGGCACATGTTAGGGGTTCTTTATATAGATATAGATAACTTTAAGATCGTTAACGACACGATGGGACACGACATCGGGGACTTGTTGATAAAGTCTATTGCTGGTAGATTGAGCAGATGTATACGTGAAAGCGATACCGTGTCACGGATGAGCGGTGATGAGTTTACCGTGATATTGTCAAATTTGAAAGATACCGGCCATATAGAGGCCATTACAAATAAACTATTAACGTGTTTAAACGAGCCATATGAAGTTAACAGGAAATCTTACAGTGTTACGGCAAGCATAGGGATAAGCGTCTTCCCTTCGGACGCCGCTACTGCCGGAGATCTGCTCAAACATGCCGACACCGCCATGTACCACGCGAAAAACACGGGCAAGAACAGCTATGTCTTTTTTAATTCCGAAATGGACGAATCTCTGAACAAGCGATTAACGCTTGAGAAAGAGTTGCGCCTCGCAATAGAGCGCGACGAGCTGATAATGCACTACCAACCGCAGATAGACATCAAAAGCGGCAGGATTGTAGGGGCCGAGGCACTGGTGCGCTGGCAGCACCCGGAGCGTGGGTTAATTTTCCCGGACAAATTCATAACGCTGGCTGAGGATGCGGGGATAATGATACCGCTAGGTGAGCAGGTACTATACAAGAGCTGCAAGCAAAATACCGAGTGGCAAAGCGCTGAGCTGCCCCCCATAGTTGTTGCCGTCAATGTGTCAACCACTCAGATATCAGGGCACTACAACCTCGCGGATATAGCCTTTGGCGTGTTAAACAAAACCGGAATGGCTTCGACACATCTGGAGATAGAGATTACAGAGAGTTTTTGTATGCAAAACGTTGACAGCACAATATCGATGCTGCGCAGATTTAACTCAAGGGGCATTAATGTATCGATAGACGATTTCGGCACGGGTTATTCGTCGTTGAGTTATTTAAAGTACCTGCCCTTTAAGAAGCTAAAGATAGACCGGTCATTTATTAAGGAAATAACGAAGAATCATGATGATTTAACGATTGTTAAGACAATTATAGACATGTCACACAATCTCAGGCTGAAGGTAATTGCCGAGGGTGTGGAGACCTCGGAACAGCTTGAGATACTACGTACACTTGGCTGCGACGAAGTGCAGGGATATCTCTTTAGCCGCCCGCTGCCTGCCGAAGACTTTGCGGAGTTATTGAAAGAAGAATATTATTGCCCTGTTGGGAACTGAAAGCAGGAAATATTGCCGGTGAAGCCAACACCCGGTAAATTTTATTTAAGAAATGCCTTGAGCATGGCGAAGATTGCCAATAATTGCCCTGCCCAAAAGATAAACATCCATTTTAGGGTCTCAGACTTGGTTTTCTCGATTTTGAGTTCAAGATTTGACCTGACAGACTCGATTTTGAGTTCGAGGTCAGCCCTGACCGATTCGATTTTGAGTTCGAGGTCAGCTTTTGTAGAGTCCAGTTTATTTTCAAGTCTGGCAATATCGCTTTTGGCAGCCAAATTATCACGAGAACTAAGGTTCGCTTCATTGATGACCGCAACAAGCGCATCGACACCGTCATCCCCTAACTTCTCACGTAACGGTCTGGGTATAGTTATTACGCTCATGGTTTACTATAGCATATATCCTGTTTATTTTCAATTCATGCTCAGTATAATATCTGTTTTAATCTTCCTTTAATGACACTTCTGTTAAGCTTAAGCCAACACAGTGAGATATACCCTGCGCGTTACGGCAGGTACAGTAAAAACATACTTAAATATTTAACAGGAGGTTGTTATGAAGACATTAGTGGTGGTGTTGACGTTGGGGTTGCTCTTGGGAATGTCAGGGCAGTTGCTTGCAAGCGGAGATGGATATGATGTAAAACTCTACGGAACAGTAGAGAAAGTTCCCGATGCAGGTACAGGCAGTTGGACAATCAAGGGAAAGGAGGTTATTGTAACAAAAAATACTGTGTTTGATACAAAACACGGCAAGGCAGTGGTCGGCTCCTATGTGGAGGTGAAGGGTAACTTCAACGGCAATGCCATTAATGCAGTTGAGATTGAGGTCAAAAGGGCAGCTAAATAAGCGAATTATGCTCAGTCTCCCCTGAAATTATTCAGGGGAGACACAATAATAAACAGGAAGATAAAGGCCTCCTGATGGTATATAATAGAGTCTGGAGCGGCTGATGCCATGAAGATACTCATAGTAGAGGATGAGAGAAGACTTGCCAGGATTCTCAAACAGGGATTGGAGGAGAATTCGTTTTTTGCAGACCTTGCCTTCGATGGGGAAGAGGGATTGTATATGGCTGAGACATTCCCATATGACGCAATCATTCTGGACGTCCGCCTTCCCCTGATGGATGGGTTTGCCGTTTTGGAAAAACTGAGGGCCAATGGAGTTATGACTCCAATTGTCATGCTCACCGCGCGCGCGGAGGTAGTGGACAAGGTTCGGGGGTTGAATGCCGGGGCCGATGATTATCTGCCAAAACCATTTGATTTTTCAGAATTACTTGCCAGATTAAAATCGGCACTCAGGAGAGGCAAGGGAAACCCATCGCCAATTATCTCAATCGAAGACCTGCTGATTGATACTAACGGGCATGTTGTCACGCGGGCAGGTGTGAATATCAAACTCTCGGCAACCGAGTACGCCCTGCTGCTCTATCTTGCCATGAACAAGGGCAGGGTGGTCAGCAGGGCTGAACTGCTTGACCACATATATGACTCGGACTCGGACCGGGACAGTAACGTTATAGATGTCTATGTAAACTACTTAAGGAACAAAATCGATAAAGGCTTCTCTGCACAGCTTATTCATACGGTCAGAGGCTCTGGATACATGCTGAAAAAAGGTGCTTCCGGTGATGTTTAATTCCATAAAGGGGCAGCTCTTTGTGGGGCTGTCTACAATTGTCTCCGCTGTGATGCTTGCAATTGGTGTGTTTTTCTATTATGAAATCGACTATATACTTTTTGCCTCAGTTGACCGTATGCTCCACTCAAAGGTCCAGATAATCAAGGGCCTGATTCATGAGGAACATGGATATATTGAGCTGGAGCTTGCGGAGATTGTAGCCGGTGACTATGATATTCCCCGTTCCGGGCACTACTACAAGGTACTGATGGATGGCAAGGTGCTGGCCGCATCTGCCTCACTCGTAGAGCAGGACTATGCCCTTGATACCGATAACAGTTCCTCTGGCAGCAACGAAATAATATATACCTCCATTGGGCCGGCAGGTGAGACAATACGTGTAGTGAGAAACAGGTTTGTCTACATGGGGAGGGATTTTACTGTCTATGCCGCTGAGAGTATCACGGAGACCCTCGGCGTCCTTCATAATTTTAAGAAGATACTGATATTTGCCTTTCCACTGGGTGTCTTCGTTTTATGCGGAGTGAGTCTTTTAATAGTACATCTGTCTTTGCGGACAGTCAGGGTGCTTTCATCGAAAATAGAGGCTATAACCGAAAAGACAATCGATCAACGTATTGCCCCTGATGTGCAAGTGTATGAACTAAGGAGTCTTGCCCGTTCGTTCAATGTTGCATTGGGCCGAATTCAGAGGGCATTTGAGGCTGAAAAACGGCTCATCTGCAATGCCTCACACGAGATGAAGACACCTATTTCCGTTATCCGGTCACACTGCGACGTGTTACTGCAAAAGGACAGGACACTGGGGGAATATAAAGAGGCGTTAGAGTCCATACGGCATGTTTCAACCGGTATGATGAATCTTGTGGGCAATCTCCTCTCACTGGCACGCCTTGACTCAGGGGCGCTTGAGCCTGGCAGCTTCAACCCAGTCCACATACGAAGATGCCTTGATGAAATCATACAACTGGTACAACCGCTTGCCCTGAAGAGAAATGTAACCGTCCAACACTCTTGCGAGGACAAAGTTGTCGTCTATTGTGACAGAGACAGGCTTATTGAGGCGTTATTAAATATTGTAGAAAACGCGGTAAAGTACAATAAAGCGGATGGAAGCGTTTTGATTACTACACATGAGACAGCCGTCAATGTAGCCATTACCATAACGGACACGGGCATCGGTATACCGGAGGCAGACCAAAAGAGAATCTTTGAGAGGTTCTACAGAGGTGAGGCAGCGGCCAGGGAATTTGATGACGGTACCGGACTAGGGCTAAGCATCGCGGAGACCATTATAAAGGCGCATGGCGGCACAATATGCGTAGAGAGCCGGATAGATGTGGGCAGCTCATTTACGGTTGTCTTACCTGCCAGAGAAAGGTTATGATGGTATGGGTTAACGATGAGAAAACTTGCCGTCGTATCAGTTACAACAGCCGTTATAGCCATCGCTGCCTTTCTGGTGGCCGAGCTATACGTGCCGGTTAGTTATGGCAAGGTTGATGAGGAGGTGCAAATCCCCAGGGGCTGCTCCCTCAGACGTGCCATTGAGATGCTTAAAGAAAAGGGGATCTTGCGGGGGCTTTCGATTGTGTTTTATGTGGCCAGATATAAGGGTGTTGACAGGGGCCTGAGGCCAGGGTTCTATGCCTTTAAGACCGGAACAACCCCGCTTGAGGTGCTTGCCATACTCAGCCGGGGCGACACGCTGAAGGTAAAACTTATGGTCATTCCCGGTGAGACCATGAAAGACATCGCCGCAAAATTCCCCATCTTAAATGGTTCGGAGGCGGAGGAGTTCCTCAGGCTTGCCACTAATAAGGAGTTCTTAAGCACCCTTGATATAAAGGCAGCATCAGCCGAGGGCTATCTCTACCCTGAGACCTATATATTCGACAAAGGCCTGACCCCTAAGGAGGGCATAACGAAAATGGTGCAACTCCTGAGGAAAAACTATCCCCCGGACCTTAAGGCCGGCCTTAAAAGGGTAGGGCTGACAGAACATCAGCTCCTGACGCTGGCATCCATTGTTGAAAAGGAGGCAAAGGCAGACTCAGAGCGTCCCATTATTGCGGCCGTGTACCTCAACAGGCTCCGTATCGGAATGCCCCTTCAGGCCGACCCCACCAGCATCTATGGCGTTAAGGACTTCAAAGAGGGTGTTACCGCAACGGACGTACGTAACTACACCCCATATAATACATACAAAATCACGGGGCTGCCACCGGGGCCAATCGCCTCCCCTTCTCTGAAATCCATAACCGCCGCGCTCAACCCCGCCGACGTGCCATATCTTTATTTCGTATCCAAAAAGGACGGGACGCACTCCTTTTCCGAGACATATACGCGGCACAAAGAGGCAATCGATACGTATCACAAAAAAACTGCCAAATCCGGAACTGTAAAAAAGGTTCAAAAAGGAGATAAAGACAAATGAGCCGGAATATACGTAAGAAGACCCGTCAGATACACGTCGGCGCTGTCGCCGTCGGCGCAGATGCCCCCATCAGCGTTCAATCAATGACAAAGACACCAACTACGGATATTGCCGCAACCGTAAATCAGATAACGGCCCTCAAGGCAGCCGGCTGTGAGATAATTCGCATAGCGGTCTTAAACGAAGAGGCCGCGCTGGCCCTTGGCCAGATCAAACGTTCCGTCTCCATCCCCATCATAGCTGACATACATTTTGACTGGAAACTGGCCCTGACGGCCATATCCCAGGGCGTGGACGGCCTGAGGATAAACCCTGGCAACATCGGGGCGCTATGGAAAGTAAAAGAACTAGTCAGCGCCTGTAAGGACAAAGAGATTCCAATTCGTATAGGCGTCAATGCCGGATCGCTCCATAAGGACATCCTCAAGGACTACGGCCACCCCACGCCAGAGGCAATCGTTGAGAGCGCCCGAAGGCACATAGAAATCCTTGAGGGCCTGGATTTTAACCTGATAAAGGTTTCCCTGAAGGCATCCAATGTGCAGGCAACCGTTGAGGCCTACAGGGCATTCTCACGCATATACGACTATCCGTTGCATGTAGGCATCTCAGAGGCCGGCCCCCCCTCCGCGGGGATTATAAAAAGCTCCGTCGGCCTGGGCATCCTGTTATATGAAGGCATAGGGGACACGATGAGGGTCTCCCTGACGGCCCAGCCGGAGGAGGAGGTTAAGACCGCCTATGGTATTTTAAGATCCCTCGGCCTGCGGCAGCACGGCATTGACATAATATCATGCCCTACATGCGGACGAACAAGAATCGACCTTATAAATCTGGTTAAGGAGGCCGAAGGCAGACTAAGGCCTCTCAACAGAAACATCACCGTAGCCATTATGGGCTGTGAGGTAAACGGCCCCGGCGAGGCAAAAGAGGCAGATGTGGGGATAGCCGGAGGTAACGGCGTAGGGCTGCTGTTCAAAAAAGGTGTCGTCGTAAAGAAGGTCATGGAGTCGGAACTGCTTGACTGTCTGGTGGAGGCTATCGAAGGCCTTAAGGAGGATTAGTTATAACTGAAGATAATCTATTTCCCGGCCAGGCTTAGATCCTCGCCGTCTAAATCTTCCTCCTTCTGCTCAAGCAGTGGCAGGGATAGGTGCCCCTGAACTATCAGCCACCTCCCTCCAGTGTTTTTAAGGACGAGGGTCAGGCGTCCGGGAAAGATATATTCCTCCCGTTCGATTATGGCATTTATTGTGGTGTCGGCGGCAACCCAGGCAATCTCCCCCGCGCATGAGGCCAAACGCCATTCATATTTGATATTCAGAGAATCGGTCTGCGTGAAATCGCGCTCAAGCTGTAGCTTGATCTCTTCAATGCCGACACGCTTTTCATCGGCTCCGGTCCCGTAGAAGACCAGGTCCGAGTCTGTGCTGTAAAGACTCAACATGCCGTTGATGTCTTTCCTGGAGTAGCCTTCAGCAAAGTCATCGAGAAGCCTGAATATCTGCTTTTCTGCCTCAGCAGCTGCTTTCATATAAATCCTCCAGCCGTTTATATAACATAAATGTAATTAAAATAGCAATTATTAATCAATATTTTGTTGCAGCAGAATAATTTTGTTACCTCAGAAAGATTCATATGTCTATCCTGAATTCAGCGCCGCCCTCTATATTTGACACTGTTAGCCGCCAGCCCATGTTGGCCTCTATTATTGTCCTGGACATATAGAGGCCTATTCCCGTGCCCTTGTCCGAGTCTTTTGTCGTAAAGTAGGGGTCGAATATCCTGCCGATTAAGTCTTCGGGTATGCCGCCCCCGGTGTCGCGTATGGTAACGGCCATGCCGCCGTCTTTGGCCTTGATTACATTGATGTCTATTATATTTGTTGACTGTTTATCCCTGTGGCTGAGAATCGCGTCTCTTGCGTTACTTATAAGATTCAATATAACCTGTTTGAATTCGTTAGGGTAGCCTGTTACGCCGAAATCATCTCCGGTATGGTTGAAGTTAAGGCTAATATCGCTTTTAACGAAATACGGGGAGAACATCAAGACTACCTGTTCGATTGCCTCTTTGATGCTAAACAGGGTCTTTTCTTTAGAGGGACGAAGGAAGTTCCTGAAGTCGTCGGCTGTCCGAAGCATAAAGTCCGTTTGATTCGTTATTGCAGCTACCGAGGTGTGCAGGTAGGCCTTGTCGAGTTCATTATGGATATAGGCGTCCTCGAGGTCTTGTGCCGTCGATGATATGGCGTTTAACGGCTGTTTCCATTGATGGGCTATCATGCTTAACATTTCGCCCATGGCCGCCATTTTTGACTGTTGTACGAGCATCTGCTCACCGCTTTGGCGCTTTGAGACCTCCTCCTCTACCCTTTCTTTGAGACGGCGGTTCAGGATTAGCAGGTCTTTTTTGGCCTCCTCCAGATAGATATTCTGCTCGGCCAGGGATCTTTGCAACGAGTACAATTTTAAGTGTGTATCTACGCGGGAGAGAACCTCCTCACGTTGAAACGGTTTACAGATATAGTCAACCCCTCCGCATTTAAACGCGTTTACCTTTTCGTTAATGTCCGTCAGGGCGCTGATAAAAATCACGGGGATAGACGCCGTTACCGGGTCGGCCTTCATGCGGCGGCAGGTCTCGTATCCATCAATACCGGGCATCATGATATCCAAAAGGACAATGTCAGGCATGTGTTTACCGGCAAATTCAATGGCCTCCTGCCCGTCATAGGCCTTTACCACCTCATAGCCCACGGCCTCAAGTTGCGTTGCCAGCAGCCTTACATTCATCGGCTGGTCATCTACTACCAGCACACACCGTTTATTTTCCATCGCCCCGGCCTAAGCCCTCGTTTGCGCTTTATTTAAAGAAAGACGATACCGTCTCCAGAAACTCCTTATATCTTATAGGTTTGGATACGTAGCCATCACATCCGGCCTCGTACATGCGCTCCTCGTCTCCTTTCATCGCAAAGGCCGTCAGGGCAACTACCTTGATATGCCTTGTCAAGCCGTCCTGCTTTAACCTCCTCGTAGCTGTAAGGCCGTCCATGCCGGGAAGCTGTATGTCCATCAGCACAAGGGCGGGCTGCTCTTCTTTGGCGATCCGTAGGCCGTCGTCCGCGTTTGTAGCCTCAAGCACCATGTAGCCTGACCGGCGGAGGATCTCTGAGGCAAGCTTCATATTGATGGGGTTGTCTTCCACTATCAGGACTTTCATATTCATCTCTTATTCTTTAGCAGCATCTCAATGCTTCTGAGTATGGATTCATTAGAGGATGGTTCTTTCTCAAGTATCGTCTCCACCCCGCTTTGCAGTTCCTGCCGTTCCTCGTTCGTCAATATCTTTGCCGTGAGTATGATAACGGGGATGTCTCTGGTGGCCTCGCTCCGTTTAAGCTCACCGAGGACTTCAAAGCCATTCATCTGCGGCATCATTATGTCAAGGACTATAATATCTGGTCTCACCATTTGTGCGGTTTTGATACCCTCCTTCCCACCAAATTCCTTCAGTACCTCGTAGTTGTTATCCGTAAAATAGGACGAGATAATCTTTACTGCCTTGGGGTCGTCGTCTATGAGAAGTATCTTTGTCCGTTCACTTCTTTTAGCTTTTCCTATCAGGGATTCCACTACGGCAATCATCTCCTGGCGCCTGACGGGTTTTCTTAAGAATGCGTCGGCACTGAGCGTATCTCCTTTGGATTCCTCGGCGATTGCCGAGACTATAATGACCGGAATGTCCGAAAATTCGGGGTTTTCAGATTTCTTCTCTATAAAGGTAAAGCCGTCCATCTCCGGCATCATCAGGTCAAGGGTTATAATGTCCGGCTTGTGTGCAGCCATCAACTCAAGCGCCGCCAGTCCGTTTGCCGCCTGCATTACCTGATAGCCTTGCCCTTCAAGTGAGAGTTTCATAAGGTTGGACTGCATCTCGTCATCCTCGACGACCAGGACAAGCGAGTCTTTTATTCCGGTTTGTGGCTGTATATAGGGTTTATCCGGTTCTTTGGCGGCAGGGGGCAATGTTTGTCCTGGTTTTCTGCCCCGCATGGCACGTTTTGCCTCGTCAAGCAGGTCTGTCTTGTTAAAGCTCCCCTTATTTACAATCTTAAGGACATTGTTGTTGAGTGTCATACGGTCATCTTCCGTTATCACCTTAGCGGTCAGAATAATAATATGTATCAACGCGGTCTCAGGGGCGTCTTTCAGGGCGCGCACGACATCAAAGCCTGTCACCTCAGGCATCATCAGGTCAAGCACCATCAGATCCGGCAGCTCGCGCGTGGCAGTATCAATGGCCTCCTGCCCTCCATAGGCTCGAAACACCGTGCAGTCTTCATTCTGAAGATAACGGGATACGATTTCCACCGCCTTAGGGTCGTCATCCACTACGAGCACCTTTAGTTTTTTCATTGCATTGTCAGGCAGGATTCCTATATGCCTGATAGCCGCCATCAGTTCATCCTTTGAGAGCGGCTTTTGCAGCACATTGGAGGCCCCAAGGGAAAACCCCTTCGTCGCGTCGGCAACCATTGATATTATCACCACGGGGATGTGTGTTATGGCCTTGTTTTTCTTCATATTCTTGAGAAAATCCCATCCGTGCATACCTGAAAGCATGATATCAAGGGTGATAAGGTCTGGTCTTTCCTGTTCCGCAAGCTCCAGCCCCTTCTCCGCGGTGGCGGCCTGAATTGTGCGGTAACCCTCGGATTCCAGTTGGATAGCTATGAGTTCGGCTGTCTTCAGGTCGTCCTCTACGATAAGCACAAGCGGTTTTTTGGACTGCTTGGGCATGTAATCCTGTTCTGTTGCCGTTAATTTATACATTTCCGGCGAATCCTCATCAGGTATGTCAACCCTGTATGGGATTAATACGGTAAACTTGCTGCCCTTGCCCTCTTCGCTCTCAACGCCTATCATGCCGCCATGAAGCTCAACCAGACGCTTTACCATGGCAAGTCCAAGCCCCGTACCCTCATATTTTCTCGACAATGAGCCGTCTATCTGCTCGAATGGCCTGAAGAGTTTTTTCATCCCCTCCTCTGACATGCCGATCCCCGTGTCGGTAACGCTTAGCTCAAGGTATTTGCCGCCATCAACAGTGGTAACATGAGCGTCCAAGTTAACGGCCCCATCTACAGGGGTGAATTTAACCGCGTTAGACAGCAGATTATAGACAATCTGTTTGAGTTTCCTTGCGTCCGCCAGGACCTCCCCTACAGAGTCTTCCACTGAGAGCTTAAGGCGTATGTTATGTGCCTGTGCCTTTTCCTTTACAATAGAGAGGCTGTTTTCAAGCATGGAGAGGATATGTATCCTGTCGATATCAAGGGTCATCTTGCCGGCCTCTATTTTCGAGAGATCCAGGATATCGTTAATAAGAGACAGCAGGTGCTGCCCGCTCGTAAATATATCTGTTATGTATTCCTTCTGGCCATCGCCAAGTTCACCTAGTATGCCGTCTTTTAGTACTTCAGAAAACCCGATAATAGCGTTCAGAGGGGTTCTAAGCTCATGGGACATGTTTGCGAGGAACTCGGACTTTAATCTGTTTGACTCCTCAAGCTGGAGGTTCTTCTGAGCAATCTCGCTGCCACGGAGTTTTATCTGCTCTGACAACTCTTTCATGTCGCTATACTGCCTCAGGTTTTGCAGGGAAATGCCAATATTTATCGCAAGGCTCTCAATAAATCCCCTGTCAAAATCACTCAACTGGATGACGGAGGCAATCACAAGCGCGCCCATCACCTTTCCCTGATAAAAGACAGGCTGGACGATCACGGACTGTGGTATTATCGTCAGAAGCCCGGTCTCTATTGTAAGTGGATACTGCTTGCTGCCTTTTATCTCTATGGCGCGTCCATTGACGACGGATTGTCCTACAATACCTTCAGAAAACTCGAATTCCTTCCTTATAGTGCCTGAAACCCCGTAGGAGGATTCGCATACGAGCATCCCCGTCCACTCGTCGTATAAATAAAAAGCCATACTGGGGTATGGCAGGGAGTTTGACAGCAGCGCCAACATATCAATGATCGCCTGCTTCTGGTCTAAGGTCGTACTGAATATCGATATAGCCCTGGCAAATACCTTGTCGTAGTGGGCCCTTGCCTCAAGCTCTGTGTTCTTTTTAGCGGCCTCTATCTCAGCCAGTTTTCTGGCCGTTACGTTATTTTTCATAGCCACAAAATGTGTGACGTTTCCCTTTTCGTCTTTTATCGGGGTAATTGTCGCGTCTTCATAGTATATTTCGCCGTTTTTCTTTTTATTGCTGAACTCTCCCTGCCAGATGTTCCCGTTGAGAATGGTATCCCAGAGTTCCTTATAGAAAGACCTTGGCTGCTTACCGGATTTCAGTACACGGGGGTTTTTCCCTATTGCCTCGGCACGGGTGTAACCGGTAGTACGCTCGAAGGCGGGATTGACGTATTCAATCGTTCCATTACGGTCAGTTATCACTACCGACTCTGAGGACTGCTCTATGGCCTTGGAGAGTTTCTGCATCTCTATCTCTACCTTTACCCTTTCGGAGATATCGCGTATTATGGCGTTAAATACCCGGCCCGCCTGTGTCAGACTCTCGCTTACGGAGATGTCTATATCGAAGATCTCACCGTTTTTCCTTTTTGCCTTTGCCCTTATAGTCTGTCCGATTATCTTTCTCACACCAGTCTCTATGTAGTTCTTCACATATGTATCGTGATATGAATGAAATGGCTCAGGCATAAGGATGTTTACGTTTTTGCCGATAACCTCCCCGGACTGATAGCCAAATATTCTCTCGGCACCCTTACTGAACAGTATGATTCTCCTGTCTTGCGGATCTATCGAGATGATTGCGTCTGCCGCGCTGTCAAAAAACGACTGCATCCTTGAGTTGGCGATGGAGAGTTCCTGCGTTCTGTGGTGAACCGTCTCTTCCATGTCCCTGAAAGACCGCGCTATGGTTACCGTCATGGCGTTAAAGCGCTCCGCAAGCAGCATCAGCTCGTTTGTGGCTGAGACCTCGACCAGGAACACATAATCACCTCCGGCTATCTTTTCAGTATCATGAATCAGTACGTTTATCGGCTTTAGCACACGGCGCCGTAAATAAAACAAGTTCGATAGCATTAACAAAATACCTGTAGCTGTAAGAATATATCTCATCAAGATAAAAGTCCGCTCTGCCCTTTCTATTCTGTTTACCAGTTGTGTGACGATTCCATCGATATCCGTCTCGACGAAATGGTGTATTTTCATTCCGAATAACCGCATTATCTTAGTCCTTTCCTCGGGTGTGGATATAAATATAGCATTAAGCTGGGGCTTAAAGTCCTCTTCCCATTGTTGGATGAGGGTATTCAGCGTTTTGTCTAATTCGGCATCTGTAACATCGCTGAGGCCATATTTAACGCTGCCGTTTTTGAGGGCGTTGAGGATTTCCTCGAATCTGTCCATTTCCATTTTTACATGCCCGAGGGTCTCTTCTCTTTGCGGGGATTTTTCGTCAAAGGCCCTGGTAATTAAAAACGCTATCTGAAACGACCGCATCCTCTCCGAACCGGCAAGGTTTATCGCCCTGCTGAAGCCTTTTATCTTAGACGAAAACCACATACCACTGGCGACAAAGGCTATAAATATAAGGACTACGGAGGCAAATATCAGGTAAAAAGAGTGGCGCATCGGTGTAAACTTTCGTTTTTCTGTACTATTTATTTCATTCACTCCTTCCTCCATGTCAACCCTTAAGCCTCTCATATACCTCTTCAAACTGCGATGCGGCCTCTTTAAATGCCCTTAGTACGTCGGGGTCAAAATGCTGCGGCTGTGTCCTTCCGTCGCCTCCGGTGATTACCTGGTATGTCTTTGCGTGGTCAAATCCGGGTTTATATGGCCGCGCGCTCCTGAGTGCGTCATACTGGTCGGCAATATTGGTTATTCTGCCCTCTATGGGGATCTCAATCCCCTTCAACCCACCTGGATAACCGCTCCCGTCCCATCGTTCATGGTGAGTCATGGCGATGTTCTTGGCCAGCTCAAGCCTTTTATGGTTGCCGATTATCTTCGTGCCGTAAATAGTATGGTTTTTCATAACGGCAAATTCCTCGTCGGTAAGTTTCCCCTTTTTCCTGAGAATATCGGGGTGTACGTGAATCTTGCCTACGTCATGGAGCGGCGCCTGAATACGTATCGCGTTGACAAATTGCTCATCCTTGCCCAATATCTTTGCCATCAGGGCGCTATACTCCCCGACCCTTATTATATGGTTTCCCGTATCCTCGTCATTTGCCTCGGACGCCCTGGCAAGGGCATATACGGCATACTCGAACGCGTTTTCCGTCTCCGTCAACTGCATGGAAAGAGAACGCATAAACAGGCCCTGCATCACAAGATTCTTCAGAATAGATGTGTCATATTTCTTAATGGATCTACCGTAGTTGATGGCGAATACACAGAATTTTCCCCCAAAATACCAGATAATATTTGACACCTTAATCCCCATCGACTCAAGTATCGAGACAAACGTGTCTATCCCCGCCTCAGACATATCGTCCTTGTTCGTACAGGAAAATACCTGTTCTGTAGTCTTTAAATGTGGGCAGTTATCGCATTGAATGTCTATGTCAATTGAGGATTTCACCACATGGCCGTCTATTAAGTCGTACTTGAGCCAGTGCCATGAGTCAAACTCATCTGCCGTGTGTATAATAACCGTATTGGGCTTGTCGAGCTCCATGGCGTTTTGCCTGATAATCCTTCCGACTACTCTGTCGATGTTCGATATGTAGCTGAAATTAGACGGGTCGAAATCGTGCATCGCCTGCTCGCCGAAGGATGTCAGGTCGGCTATGCAGTTATACGCAAACAGGAGGTCATCGTTCAGGGACTTCAACTTTAGCAGCATCTTAATACGTGCCAGCACCTCGCCCGAATTGAACGGCTTGGAGATAAAATCCTCCGCCCCAGCCTCAATGCCCTTAATCCGGCTCTCCGTGTCGCTAAGTGCCGTTATCATAATTATAGGTATGTTCTTGTAACGCTCGTCATCCTTTATTTCTTTGCATACATCAAAGCCGTTCATACCGGGCAGCATGATATCCAAAAGCACGAGGTCAATCCTCTCAGCGTCAATTATCTTAAGGGCCTGGAGGCCGTCCGTTGCCATCCTCACGTCATAGCCCTTGTGAAGGAGTATAGTGTTGAGCAGTTTAAGGTTTAACGGTTCGTCATCGACGCATAAAATTGCCGGTTTTTTGTTATTCATAGACTCCATATCACCATGATATATCCCCATTTGGCATACACACGGTATAGTGATTTATTTTACAGTATTTTGTCAACGATTTTGTGTGACTGCGATTACGTGGGTTTATTTACTTGCCTGTGGAAACACCGGATAATGGCGAGATTTCTCTCAGTTTTTTTATTATGCCAGGCAGTATGCCAAGCAGTCTGTCTATGTCGGACTCATCGTTGTAGCGGCTTAGGGAGAATCTGACGGAGCCGTGTATGGCGGAAGTGGGGACGGACATTGCCTCAAGCACATGGCTTGGCTTCCCGGAGCCGGAGGAACAGGCAGACCCCGATGCGGCATATATCCCGCAGCTATCAAGGAGCATTAAGATAGCCTCGCCGTCAATGTATTCAAAGCTGATGCTTGACGTATTAGGCAGGCGCAGAGCGGTGCGGCCATTGACAATTGCCCCTGGGCATGTGCCAAGTATCGCCGCCTCGAGCTTATCCCTGAGCCTTCCAAGATATGCGGCCTCCTCGCCAAGACTACGCGCGGCAAGTTCACAGGCCTTGCCCAACCCTGCAATATAGGCGGTGTTTTCCGTCCCGGAGCGCCGTCCGTCCTCCTGTTGCCCTCCGATGAGGTATGGATAAAACGGTGTGCCCTGCCTGATGTAGAGCGCCCCAATACCCTTCGGCGCATGGAGCTTGTGCCCTGAGATGGACAGCATATCGAGGTTGAGCCTCTTCAGGTCAACGGGGAGCTTTCCCACTGCCTGGACGGCGTCCGTGTGAAAGAGTATTTTGCCGCCAGGGGTGTTTCTGTCTTTTATGATGCGGCCAATTTCTTCGATGGGAAACACAACTCCAGTCTCGTTGTTGGCATACATTATGGACACGATGGCAGTATCGTCTCTGAGTGCGCCGCGGAAGGCTTCCAAATCGAGCCTCCCATGTGAGTCAACTCTCAGGCAGGTAACCGTGTATCCCATAGGCTCCAATGTCCGGCAGAAGTTCAGGACAGCCGGGTGTTCAACCACGGTGGTAATGATGTGCCTGCGGGCGGGGTATGCCTGAAGGGCGCTCGATATTGCCGTGTTGTCGCTTTCCGTACCACAGCTTGTGAAGACTATCTCCTCAGGGGCGGCGTTAAGAGAGGCGGCCACACGCGCGCGTGCTTCATCAATCATATCGCGTATACGGCTGCCAAAGGAGTATGTGCTTGATGGATTGCCGTAAGATTCCTTAAAAAACGGCAACATCGCCTCTAACACCTCAGGCGCTACGGCCGTTGTGGCGTTGTTATCCAGATAAACCTGTTTTAAATCTTCCATTGCAATCCTTAATCGGCTAATACGTTATAATATTCATACCGTTTTGTCAACTATTTTTATCTGTAACAAAATGATGAGGACGGGTATCGAAGCGCAGAATGCCTGATGATGCCAGGGAAAAGGTGGTAGGGTAAAGTGGACCCCAATGTCGATTTTATTGGGAAAAGGTGCATATTGCTATATAGGAGCTTGGGTGGACAGCTCCTTAGTCTTCCCTCATCTTCTCTTCTTCTTCCTGTTCGGTCTTGCAGTCGATACACAGGGTAGTTACAGGGCGGGCCTCAAGCCGTTTGATGCTGATTTCCTCGCCGCAGCTCTCGCAAAACCCATACGTGCCCTCTTCGATACGCTCCACGGAGAGGTCAATCTTCTTAAGCAGTTTCTGTTCGCGTCCCCTGAGTTTGAGCATAAAGTTCATGTCGATTTCGGCGCTGGCCTGGTCGCCAAGGTCAGGGAAGGCAATCGTATCCGGCATGTTGTTCTTTACAGATTCCGCTCCGCTTAACAACTGCCGCCTCATATGAACGAGCTTCTTTTTCACCTTAAGGATAGCTTCTTGCCTCTTATCGGACTTCGTAGTGGCCTTAGGCGTCTTCTCAGCAGTTCTTCTGGTCGACATCTCTCTTTATACCCCTTTTTAAAAAAATTTACTTACTTACTAAAATAACAAAACCGGAAATCTTTAGTCAAGATAGCCCCTGAAGGTTTATCCAATTTTTTATTGGAGTAAAACGCCCCGGCAGTTTATGGAATTCGCGCTTATCACGCGGTGATTGTAGTAAAATACACTATAACGCCAATGAAGATTAACGTGCCAGTAAATCGAAGGTTTGCCGTATTAGCGGCGTCTGTGATTTTCACAGGCCTGTCGATTTATAGCGCTGCCACAACAAGTGACATAGCAAGGCGCTCATCCGAGGAAACCCTCAAGTCGACGGCCTATTTTATTGGAATTACCCTTGACCAGGCCATCAACCGTATGGGAATAGACGAGGGATTAATCGCCGAAATAATGAAAAAACAGCGCCATGAGACAATCGCCTACATAGCCCTCTATGACGGCAACGGGAAAATCGCCCTGCACTCAAACCCCAGGCTCATAGGGCAGACCGACCCCCAGCGTACAGGGGTTGCCTCAGACGGCGCTCCACGCTCCTCATACGTAACTCTCAAGACCGGTGAGCTTGTCTATGTGATGAACATCCCTGTGCATATACATGGCAGCGCGGCTCCAATGGCGCTCTCCATTGCCCTGCACACATATCCGGCCCTGGAGGCGGTCAGAAACGCGCGCCTTCATCAGTTTATTCTACTTATAATTAATACCGCGATGTGGGCCTTGGCCGTTGCCTTCATATATTATCTGAAAAAAACAGACAGGCTGCAAGAGATGGCGCGCCAGAAGGAGCGCTTTACCGCATTAGGCGAAATGGCTGCCGTCCTGGCCCATGAGATCCGCTCCCCGCTAAGCGCCATAAAAGGATTTGCCCAGTACATACGTGAGAAATTTAAGGACAACGCCAAGGCAGCCGAAGGCCTCGACGTTATAGTAAACGAATCAAGGCGCCTTGAGAGCCTCACCAACGACCTTCTTGTTTACGCAAGGCCGCCGGAGTTGAATATCCAGGCCGTGGCTCTTGATGAACTAATCACTGAGGCCATTGGCGTGGTTAACGTTGGCGGCGGGGTTGCCATTGAGAGAAATATCTCTGTCACAAACGGCACAATCCAGGCAGACAGGGAAAAATTAAAGCAAATCCTGATAAATTGCATATCCAACGCCTCAGATTCTATAGAAGAAAGTGGTAAAATATACATAACCGCAGAGGAAGACAAACAAATGGTTACTCTTACGATAAAAGACACGGGCAGGGGAATGGACGAGGCAACACTGAAAGAGGCACGACGGCCGTTTTTTACTACAAAAGCCAGGGGAACCGGCCTCGGCCTTCCGATAGTAGATAATCTGGCCCATGCCATGGCTGCAACACTCTCAATAGAGAGCCAGGCAGGGTGCGGTACGTCGGTCTCTATAACGATGAAGAGAATATTATGAGTAAAGAAAATTACAGGGTACTAATCGTAGATGACGAGGACTCGATACGGCTCCTTCTGCTGCGTGTCCTGGAGGACGAAGGCTATACGATTAAGTCAGCGTCAAACGGCAAAGACGCCCTTTTAGTGTGTGAAGGTTTCAGCCCCCATTTGATTTTATTAGACCTTAAAATGCCACAAATGGACGGCCTGGCGTTTATGGAGGAGTTCAGACGCGGGGGGTTATCGTCTCACGAGACGGACATCATAGTGCTGACGGCATACGCTACTGTGGATACGGCAGTCAGGGCGATGAAACTTGGGGCGATGGATTATATCTCAAAACCCCTTGACGACCCCGACGTTCTCAGATTTGCCGCGGCAAAGGCCTATGACAGGAGGCGCCTGCTCATAGAGAACGAGGCCCTGAAGACCGAGCAGCTTAAGGGGCTGCCACCGCTTGAGATAATCTTCGGCGGGATGGAGGATGTCTTAGCCGAAGTGAGGGCTGTTGCGCAGACGAGCGCAACCGTGCTGATAACGGGTGAAACCGGCACCGGTAAGACACTTATTGCAAGGGTACTCCATGCCCTAAGCGCTCGAAGTGGTCCGTTTGTTGACCTGAACTGCGCGGCCATACCAGAAAATCTCATGGAGAGCGAGTTATTTGGCTATGAAAAGGGTGCCTTTACCGGGGCCATGGCGCCAAAGCGGGGGAAGTTTGAGCTTGCCTCAGGCGGCAGCATCTTACTTGATGAGGTATCTGAGATGTCCCCGGCGCTTCAGGCGAAGTTTCTGAAGGTCCTCGAAGGCGGTGCGTTTGAAAGGCTTGGCGGCACGATTACGCAAAAGGTAGACACGCGCGTCATATGTGCCACGAACAGGGACCTTCAAAAAAGGGTTGCAGAGGGCCGTTTTCGCGATGACCTCTACTTCCGGTTAAACGTCTTTCCAATAAACATCCCGCCTCTGAGGACGAGAAAACTACATATCCCGAAGTTGTGCCACTACCTGGCCGCTGCCATATCAAAGAGAATAGGGAAGGACACCGTAGAACTATCTGAACAGGAGGTCGAAAAACTGGCCTCATATGTCTGGCCCGGCAATGTGCGGGAACTGCAAAATATCATTGAGCGTTCGATAATCATGTCAAAAGGCGGCATTGCCGCCCCGGCAAGAGCCATTCCAATTGGGCAACCTGAGGGCGTGGACACGTTGAACCTGGCTGAACTTGAGCGCCGCGCCATAGAAGACGCACTAAATCGCGCGGGGGGCATCCGAAAAGACGCAGCGGCAGCGTTAGGGATTTCGCTGAGAAACCTCCAGTACAAGATAAAGGAATACGGCCTGAAGTAATCCCCTCAGAAAGTGCAACCTTTGCACCCAGACATGCAAATTCGGCGTTAAATTATCAATAGCACATCCTAAGTACTTGATATATAAGCGTTATCATCTCCGGCACGGCATTTGCAATATAACAGTTATGAACAACTAAAAAGGAGGTGAAAGGCAATGAAAAAGACAATTATGGTACTATTAACACTGACGCTCCTGGCAGGTGTTGCGTATGCGGCTGATTTCACTACATACACGACTGATGAAATTCTCAATATGAGGGGTACGATGTGGAATGCAACAATCGAGGAGAGGACCGCATTCCGTGCGGAACTCAATAAGAGAATTGCGGCGATGGCACCGGAGCAGAGACAGGCGTTTGCGGGAAGGCTGGCGTTCGCAGGCAGAGGCATGGGCAGAGGAATGGGCAGGGGCATGGGATATGGCCCATATTGCCCGTACAGGACATATTAAATATAACATGTGTGCAAACAAGGAGGTATGGCTTATGATAAGGAAAATCACGATATTGGCGATGGTACTGGTACTGGGGTTGGCCACAATCGCCTCGGCGCAACCGTGGCGTGGCTGGAAGGGAAGCGGCGGCTGGGGATGCGGCGGCCCGTATCAAAGGATGTATGACCCGCAGACTGTTGCAACGGTTACGGGAACTGTAGAGGCAGTTGAGACCTTTACGTCGATGAGAGGAATGTCTGTCGGAGTACATCTTACTCTGAAGACAGCGGACGGCACAATCTCAGCACACCTTGGCCCGGCATGGTATATTGAGAGGCAGGACGTGAAGTTAGAAAAGGGTGATGCGGTAGAGGTAAAAGGCTCAAAGATAACATTCGACTCTAACCCGGCCATCATCGCGGCAGAGGTCAAAAAGGGCGATGAGGTGTTGAAGCTCAGAGACGAAAACGGAATCCCAAACTGGGCTGGTTCAGGGATGGGAAGGATGGCTCGTTAACCAGATCATAAGATAATGAGCGCGTTACGCGGCAGGACAAAATCCGGGCCGTGTAGCGCGTTTACACATGGGGGATAGTACGATGCCAAAATATATTGCATTTCTGTTCATGTTCTTATTGCTTATAGTCCCGAACGCGCGGGCGGACGATGACGGCGGCTATGACATAAACACAGAGATTACGCTATCGGGGACCGTTACGGAGGCGGGTGAGCAGATGAGGGGGCCGCGTGTATTTACGATGGTCTCGGCTGAGAAGACCTATAAGGTAGTAACCGGCCCATGGTGGTATATGAAACAAATCGGACTATCCATAAAAACCGGCATGAAGTTAGAGGTAACCGGCTCGAAGTTTTACGGCAGAAAGGGGGAGCTATACATAGCCGCGTTTTCCATTACCGACCTGAAGGAATCCAAGACGTATCGATTCAGGGATGCCTCCTCACAGGAAAGGCCCCTGTGGCACGGACACGGCGGCGGTATGCGTAGGCAGTAGGATTTCTTCTATAGAGATTGAAACAGAATTAAAAGTCCCCGTGCTTTTATGGTCTCAGATGATATAAAATACCATCTGCCAGGTTTGCTTGCGCCGGAGCATGCCGACCAGTGATTCCGGAGTAAGTCGACCAGTGTTCCGAAATGAAGGCGACCATGAAAACGGTGGCTTCGGTATATGTGGACGAGATGAAACGGAATACTTTTTGAGAGTAGCCTGACGAAGCACACCTAACGCTGGATAGAAATCAAAGAAAAGCGTCATTGTAGAGGATATCTATTAATGCTGGGATAATATGGCCGTTGCATGACGATCTTGACGATACGGAATTGGAGGCGAGGTTATTTCCCAAGCTAACCTATAAGACAGCATCCCGTCCCAAGCCATCAATGGAAGAGATACATCAAGAGCTAAAGATCAAGGGAGTAACCCTACAACTGCTATGGATGGAGTATAAGGGTCGGCATCCTGAAGGGTAGGAATACAGTCAGTTCTGCGAGTATTACAGGAGATGGAACTCCGGAACCTCTCCAACTACTTCAAGTACCCCCAAGACATTCGCCGGATTATCTACACCACCAACGTTATCGAAGGATTCCATCGCCAGTTACGCAAGGTTACTGAGACCAAAGGGGCTTTTGCCAGCGAAAATGCCCTCTTGAAGCTCCTGTTTCTGGCTATTCAAAATATTTCCGAGAAATGGACTCAACCTCTGAGAAACTGGAATCAGACAGTTTCTCAGCTTGCTATTTTCTTCGAAGGGAGGTTACAATTGGAGTTAGATGTTAAGGGCTAATTCGGGTTTGACACAGTTCAGTTAACAGATCCAGATCCTCATTTAGAGAAACCGTTCCCTATCAAGCCTTTTTAGCATGGTTCATATTATCCTGTTTGCTTTGTGCTTTCGATGCCACAAAAGCGCGTAACACGCTGTTCATGTAGGTTTGGTATCCTCTTCCCTGACTTCGGAACCAATCAAGCACATCAGCGTCAATACGGATGTTGATATGCTTCTTTCTGGGAGGCAAACCGACAAATGCTTGTGTCCAGTCCACTTTTTGATGGACATCATCCTCATCAGCTGCAATAGAGGTCTCCAACTCCTCCTCTGTCATGGCGTCAACCTTTGCCCAGTTAGTACGGCTCTCGCCTCGTTTAGCCATTGCTGCAAGCTCCTCGGAGCTATAGCGCACAATATGCTCTTTTTTCTTCATCTCTTGCCCTCCTCATGGTGATAATACGTATAGCTTCATCCCGTAGCGTCCACACAACGGCAATAAGCCTACCATTTATTTCCCCTACGCTAAGCCATCTGTCCTCAGAGCATCTTGGTGATAAAACGGTTAACAAGCGCCTGCCGTCAAATAAAGACCAGGTATCAATAAAATCCAGATTCCGTTCTTTCAAAACCTTAATCCGCTTCTCCTCGGACCACTCAAATATCATGCTCTATTGTAACCACATTTGTGTATATTATCAAGAGGTTATTTTTGCGGCTTCGAAACAAAAGACAAAATGTACCATTTTGTCTATTTTCCACCGATGAATGCCTGAAAATCCGCGACACGTAATATACGAACCCTTCAGGGTCATCCGGTTGGCTCTTGAGTGCGTCTCCCCAATAGACGTAACCCTTATAGCGGGTTTGTCATGGACCGGGCATTTGTTTTCACAAATACCGCACACGTCAAAGAGCTGTGTGTCCACAATGGGACGCTCATCGACATACACACTTTCATCAACAAGCGCGAATTATTCATATGCCAGCGGAGACGGCAGCGTAAGCGTTACGGCCTCAAATTCACTATGTTCGTGGTCAGCGTCAAGTAATACTGGCTGGATTACGATAACCTCACCTGCATCATTCACCGGAAGCAACACGGTAACTTATAATGTCTCGGCAAACGCGGCCTCCACCTCCCGCACAGGGACAATGACTATCGCCGGACAGACATTTTCAGTAACTCAGGACGCGCTGGGAAATAACACACTAACCGTTACGAAGGCAGGTACCGGTCCGGGGACTGTAACGGCCAATACGGGTACTCTTACATGGAGCGGCAATACCGGCACGGCGTCATATGCATCCGGCGCAGGGGTACAATTATCTGCAACTGCCGATTCCGGTTCGACATTCACTGGCTGGACGGGATGCGACAAGGTTGGCGCAAACACATGTGTTGTAACGATGTCATCTGCAAAACTTGTTACGGCCACGTTTAGTAAAAACAACTCAGGCACGTATACCCTGACGGTTATAAAGTCGGGAACCGGCTCAGGCACAGTGTCAACATCCTCCGGCAATCTGACATGGACCGGCAACTCCGGCATAGTCATAATCAAAAATGTTGACACTCAGGTAACCCTGAAGGCGGCAGCCGGTTCCGGTTCGACGTTTCAGGAGTGGTCGGGGTGTGATTCGCTCTACAACAACCTCTGCGGCCTTTCGATGTCCACAGATAAGACTGTTACGGTAACGTTCAAGGGCTGGGCCAAGCTCAGGCAAAGCAAGTTTGACTACGACGGCGACAGCAACACAGATATACTGTGGAGAAACAAGGCTTACGGATATAACGCCGTATGGCTGATGAACGGCACGACGGTAAGCAACGTAAAAAGCATAGAGACAGTAACCGACCCGATGTGGACGATAGCCGGTGCCGGGCACTTCAACCAGGACAATAGAACCGGCATACTATGGCGTAATCAAATGACCGGAGACACGGCCCTATGGCTATTGGACGGGTCAGTGATGAGCGGAGGCGCGCAGTTAGGGACCCTATCAGACATAGAGTGGCAGATTGCCTCGGCTGGAGATACTGACAACTACAACAACACGGAAGTGGTCTGGAGAAACAAGAGTTGAGCGCTGCGAAAATGTTTGGCGATAAATGCGAATATCTTCGCAGCTGATTTGTTTGACCTGGCCAAACAATGTTTGATTTATGCCGTTATCAATAGTTCCTGATTAGCAGCTCTATGACCCTTTTTTTATTACTCACATGATATGCTGTCTCTACCTCCTCTATCGTAAACCCTCTGTAGAGCTGTCTTATCTCGTCGACGTCGTTTATGGACATTATGAATTTGCCCTTTATCGAGGCTAACAGGACTCTTAACTTTGCGAAATCGGCCTGGTAGAAGATACTCTTTCCGTAATAATCCTCACATCCATAATATGGAGGGTCTACATAGAAAAACGTGTGAGGCCTGTCATACCGCTCTATAAACACTTGATACGGTAAATTCTCAATCGTAACCGTTGATAGCCGCAAATGTGTTTCGGATAACTCTTCTTCCAGCCTGAGCAGGTTATAATGGACCCCAAAAACTGGACAACATGTTAAGTTACAGTAAGAGCAGAAAGATGGAGGTCCAAGGATACTATGAAGACGAAATATGCATCGGCATTTAAGGCAAAGTAAGC
>PEAC01000043.1:10382-26499 GCA_002753305.1 Nitrospirae bacterium MYbin6 | reverse complement strand
AGCGGTTGTGGGGGTAATACTCCACCCAGGGTTCGAATCCCTGCCTCTCCGTTCCTTTAAAGCGTCAAAAAATTGACAAACATGGCCTCCTGAGCAGCTACCGGCAGGTGGATATATTTCTCCGGTAGTCCGATCTACTCCATTTGAGATAGACGAGGAGCGTTTGCTTCGGCCAGTAATTGCGTCCTTGATGTGTGGGATAGTTGATAAATATGAAATTGAAATACCTGGTAATTTATGATTAGAGAAGTTATTTTCTAAGTGGCCGACTGTGGTGGAGTGGCCTGTGGGGGGGCGGCCGGGCGTTTTACGAGAGTTTTTTTACATTTATTTATCTCATCTATGAGGTCTTTGCCGCGGGCAAAACGGTCTTCGGCATTTTTTTGAAGTAATTTTTCTATTATTACCACTATACATGCTGGAATTCGGGGGTCTATTTTCTTTATAGACGTCGGCGGTGTACTTGTAATATTATACATCAATGTGGCGATGCTATCACCTCTAAACGGCCTTTCTCCGGTGAGAAGCTCAAAAAACACGACACCTAACGAGAATAAATCTGAGCGGCCGTCTACCTTACGGCCCGCAATTTGCTCCGGAGACATATAGCTTGGTGTGCCCAGCACCATGCCTGTCTGTGTCTTTGAGGATTCCATAACTCTTGCTATACCAAAGTCCGTAACGCGAAGTTCCTTGTTTTTGAGCAACATGATATTGGCCGGTTTGATGTCCCTGTGGACGACCCCGTTTTCATGGGCATAGTCCAGTGCCTCGGCCACGTTTGTTATCACGCGCAGGACTTCTCCGAAGGAGAGTTTCGATTCCTTCGTACAGTGTTTGGCTAAATCCGACCCATCCAGCAGTTCCATAGCCATATAGGCTATGTCGTTATCCTCGCCAACGTCGTACACGCGCACGATATTGGGATGGGATAGTTTGCCGGCCGCCTCAGCCTCCCGGAAAAATCTGTTTTTTATCTCAGGTACCTGTTCCTGGTCGATTTCTTCGTATCTCAATGTCTTTATTGCCACATCTCTGTTTATTTTCGGATCTTTCCCCAGGAACACAACCCCCATAGCGCCACGCCCCAGTTCTTTCAGCACCTCGTAGCGTCCCAGGGTAGGCTTCGTATCAGTATTGTCCATTATTACAGTACCCTCTTTTCTTGATGAACCGAAGATCATGGTTTCACCGGCTACTTTGAGCTTTTTTACCTTTTCGGCAAGGTCTTTGTAGTCACCGTCGCTCAGGATATGTTCATAGACGGCCTGTGCCTTGTTTAACATCCTTTTTCTCTCGAAATCCAGTCCGAGATTATAGAGGAGTTCCTTTATTGAGTTGTCCTCGACGGGGCACTTCCTTAATTTTTCGAATGCCATGTCCAAAAGTCCCTGTCCCTGGAATGAAAGCCCAAGCATCTTATTTGTCTCAATGCTGTCAGCCTCCATGATTTCAGTCTGCCTCTCGGTGAGGAAATACCGTTTAGACACAATAGCTATATATCCCAGAAAGAGAAGAGATATGGGATAAAACATCTTTATCCATAGGCCGGGAGAGTAGAATAAATATATACAAATAATGCTCCACAGGACTAAGACCCCGCCAGTGATAGCGGCACTGAGGCTTGCCTTAAGGCGTGGAATTAAAAAGGATATAAAGGCTCCAAAAACTGCCAGTATGAAGAGTTCAAAGAATAGGAGCCACTTCGGGCGTGCCAGGTGGTTCGAGTGGAGGATGTTTTCTATTACGTTTGCCATGATTTCGATGCCATAGAAATTACTCTGCAGCGGGGTCGTGTTTATAGAGGCCAGGCCTGTGGCCGTAAGCCCAATCAACACGATTTTATCTTTAAATATTGAGGCCGGAACCTTGTTGTTTATTACGTCAAAAAACGAATAATACGGGTAACTCCTGACCTTTCCCGTATAACTGATAAGCATTTCTGCCCTCTCGTTCGTGGGAATCTGTTTTTTATTGGCCTTAACTCCTTTATTAATAGTAATTTCGTTAACCCCATAGCCCAGATATTTGAGGGCTATCTGAAAGGCAAATGACGGGAAGAGCCTGTCCTTATAGAGTATAAATAGCGGTTCGCGGCGTACGATGCCGTCGCCATCTGTCACAATATTCAGGTGTCCAAGGCCAACGGCCCTTTCGGCAAACTCCTTTATTGGGGGCAGTACGTTCTGGGCCGTTAAGTAATTGCCCTTTGCGGGTGGTTTTACAGAGTTTTTCGTCATAAAATCGGCTAACGGGGTCTTATCTTCGATGACATTTTCCGTTAGGACAAAGGAAAGCGGCAGCACTACGTTTTTAGATGTATCAAGCACCTCGGCAAACATCCCGTCACTATCAAGCGACTGTTCAGCCTCCTCAAGCGCATTATGGATTCCCACAACACGCGGGTCTTTTAGCGCCGCGGGGTCTTTTTCTATTTTTTCCCTGATTTCCCGAATGGCCAATAGGCCATCGCTCCTTTCATTTTCGGAATAGAGAATGGCAACACCAATAGTCTTTGCTTCGGATTCCTTGAGTTTATATACTGCCTCAGCAACATATGTGCGCGGCCAGGGCCATCTGCCAAGTTTTTCTATACTGCTTTCATCAATTCCTATGATAATAACCGGGGTTGAGATCTTTTTCTGCCTGAGAGAACTCCTGAAGTCATACGTCAGGTACTCGAGTTTTTGAAAAGGATACCATTCGATGAAAAAGGCCAGCATCACAAAAACCATCACCGCAAGCCCCGCCGCCCAATCAGGTATCTTTGCCGCTATCGCCTTCACTACGAATATATTAATACAAATCCTATAAAATAAACAATAACTTCAGGCACAATTCAGCACTTCTCATTGAAAATACATATAAGCCATTGATATATAAGCAATATCTGTAAGAACACCGCTAAAAATATATTCTTAAAAGATTGTAACCACTCAATTTTTAAAGATATTTCCGTTCATTGAGAATTGCTGGGCACAATTATAAATTCCATAGTGCCGCATACAAACCACATATTGAAATATCTACTGCCGCGTTGATATAATACAGGTATCAATAATAGCGCAGGAGGGTTCCGCACTATGATAGTAACCACAGTGGAGGTATTCGTCAAACCAGAATATATAGAGGCATTTATCGGGGCCAGCCGGAAAAACCATGAAGGCTCCGTCGGCGAACCGGGCAATATGAGGTTCGACATACTTCAGAGCGCCTCTGACCCGGGACAGTTTCTCCTTTATGAGGCATATGAATCCGAGGATGCCTCAAAGGCACACAAAGAGACCCCTCACTACAAGGCATGGAAAGAGGCCGTCCAACCAATGATGGCCAGCCCCCGTAAAGGCACGCCGCACAAGGTGGTTTGTCCGGAGGACAGGTCTAAGTGGTAGCGCCCTTTAACTTTGCCAGGACACCAGCTGTATTTTTTGGGGCTGGGGTGAGCAATACCCTGCATTCACATCTGATGCCCTTTGGCAGGACGGTATTAATCGTAACCGGTCAGGCATCACTAAAGAAAACCGGCAGACTTGACAAGCTCCTGAGTTCACTCAAAGACAATGAAATTAAGCACTACATCTTTCAGATAACCGGTGAGCCGTCCCCTGAGATAGTTGACGCCGCGGTCTCTGAGTTCAAAAGCAAGGATATAAATGCCATTGTTGGCATAGGCGAGAGCAGTGTGATTGACGGAGCAAAGGCAATCTCGGCGATGCTTCCCTTGGGTGTTGGTGTGTTTAATTACCTTGAGGGCGTCGGAGGAGGCGTAACACATACCGGGGTAAAAGTCCCATTCATCGCCGTACCAACTACATCGGGCACGGGGAGTGAGACAACAAAAAACGCTGTCTTAAGCCGCATTGGGCCCGATGGATTTAAGAAATCCCTGCGCCACGACAACTTCGTCCCCGATGTTGCCCTGATAGACCCGGCACTTACGCTGTCGTCTCCCCAGGATGTGACGGCGGCCTGCGCAATGGATGCCTTTACGCAACTAATGGAGTCATATGTCTCTGTTAAGGCCTCTCCAATGACCGATTCGCTGGCCATTGGGGCGCTCAGGCTTGCCATGGAGAATCTGGAGGCGGCCTGTACAACCGGAGCAGGGGATATTCGAGCCAGGAGTGCAATGTCATATGCCGCCGCAATATCAGGGATAACCCTTGCTAATGCTGGCCTGGGGGTCGTCCACGGACTGGCCTCTACAGTTGGCGGCTGTTTCGACATCCCACATGGAGTGTTATGCGGTACAGTGGCAGGAGCGGCAACAAGGGCCAATATCACAGCCCTCAGAAGGGACGGCACGGCAGCCGCACTCCAGAAATATGCAGATATCGGATCATTGATAACCGGTGAAAAAGACTTGAACCCGGCCCTTGAGGCCTTAATTGAAAAAATAGACTACTGGACGGAGACGTTAAAGCTGCAGAGGCTTGGCAAGTACGGTATTAAACAGGGCCACCTGGACAGACTTGCCTCCAACGCATCAAATAAAGAGAGCCCCGTGAAACTCACTAAAGAAGAGATTATAGCGATTCTTCTTGACAGGTTATAAGGCAGAGCCTGTTACGGGCGCGGTAGATTGTGATAAAAACATGGGGGGGTAGCCGCAAGTGGCTGAAACACAGACCATATGCAGCGTATGTGCGTGGAGAGGGGATTGCAAGAAAAAATTCCTCATCAGCGGCAAAGACATGCGTTGTGCCGATTTCGTTAAAGACATTGCCATAAAAGACAAGGCTGATTAGGTCTTTTTTGTTGTCCGTGGGGTTTTTGTCCCCTTGGCTTTAACTCCAGGGCTTTTAGATCCACGGGTCTTAGCCTGTTGTGTGATACTGGATTTGGTTGAGGCTGGTTCGGACGTAATGTCTTTTTTTGCGCGAGGTTTGCGTACCGGCGGTTTTACCTTAACTGCTGGTGGTGCGTCTATTATCTCTTCTTTGGCCTGTTGCAGGGGTGCTGTGGCGGCCTGTGCTGTGGCCTTCTTTTGTGGTGTCGCTGCCCGTGGTGTTTGAGCCTTAGCTTCTTCGGAAGTTTCCGGCTGTTTCGCTGCCTGGGACTTGGTGTCTGGATTTTCCGGGCTGCCATCGGATTTTTCACATTGCTGCAACATTGTGTTTAGCGTTGTGTCAAAGGATGATTGTACTACTTCGGCTAACTTAAGGCCCTTATTGCGAACATCGTCGACAATGTCCGGCCATTTCGTCTCAGGCCCGAAAACCTTACCCAGAAACGACGACACGATTGAGGTAATCTCATCAAATTTTACCATACTTCCTCCTTAAATAGTATTTATATTATACATCCCAAGGCATAAGGAGTTACTGCGCCTGGGGACATAAATATACTTTATATCTGTTGCGCCGCACCACATTACCAATTCTTTCATAAGTTACAAAGTATTGTCAAGTACCCAAGCTCCGAGGAATTTGCACCTATCGATATAAAGGGTTTTGGGGAGCATTAGAAGCAACACATGGGACGCATGCTACGAAATCCACGAAGCCCGTATAGGGTTTTCAACTAAATATTCTCACCATATACGCGGCATAAAATATCCCACCAATCAGTAGCGCCCACCCGGGCAGCGTCTTCTTAATCTTTATCGTTATCAACAACACGGCAGCCATTGTTATGGCTATCATTATGTTCAACAGCTCCGTATGCCCCAAGGTCCAGCCGGTAAACAATAACCCTATGGATACGGGAATTGTGGACTGATAGACCATCGCGCCGGTAAGATTTGCCATCGCAAGTGTATCTTTACCTCGTATCGTCCATGCGATAGAGTTGAATTTCTCCGGCAGTTCCGTGGCAACCGGGGCTATTACCAGAGAAAGCACCAGGGCGGAGATTCCGGTTTTTATTGAAAACACTGTAATGTATTCGATAAATAAACAAGTCCCCGCAACGATGAACATCAGGCCTGATACTATCTGTACCACAATAATAGTCAAGCTCTTAGAGCATCCGAAGTAGCAATTGGCATAGAGCCTCTCTACGTACTGTTCACCCTGAGCGGCCTCGTGGCTTAGGGCGGTTTTGAAAAATACCGCATAGGTGCCCAACAAGACAAAGGCCCCCACATACCTGGCAGCAGCGTTTTGCAACATTGAGATAATTAGGACAAACACCATTATGGGAATAAAATAATACATATCCATCTGGAATGCCCTGGTGTTTACATTAAACACTGGCCTGTCCCTTGCCTTTTTTATCCACAAGACAATGGTTGTAGCACCCACTAAAAACATGGCCAGCGTTGAAATCATAAAAGGCGACCCTAAAATCGCGCCAACGGCAATAGCTTCTCCATGAGCCTTGGTACCAAACACTAATGCAAAAACCGGAACCAGTGTTTCAGGAAGGGCTGTGCCAATTGCTGCCAAAAGACTCCCGGCGGTTGCATGGGACAGGCCTACACGCTCACCTATGTTCTCCACTGCATTTGCAAACACCTCACAGCCAAGCAGTATTACCGCCATCGACAGTACAATCACAGCAAGCACGGCCAGATATGAAAGCCCGTCCGGCCCGTATAAAAGCGATACATGCTTTAACACTCCATAGATTAACAAGACCAGCGCAACGACGGCAACAATGCCGGCTGGGGGCATCAGGGGTCTATTCCGTATTCTTTCCATCGCCTGTCGACAAGTGCAACGATCTCTAAAGACATTGTTATGTCATCCGGCCAGTTACGGGTAAATCCCTCGGAGGGAAGTTTTTTCGTCGCGTCTATGCCCATCTTACCGCCATAGGCGGGTATCGCCGAGGCGTGTTCCAGGACATCAAGCGGGCCTTCCACTATTACTGTGTCTCGTTTGGGGTCGACATTATTCCCTATCCTCCATACGACCTCTGAGGGGTTTTGGACATCAACCCACTTGTCCACAATTACAATCATCTTGGTAAAGCTCATCTGCCCCATACCCCAGAGGGCATACATCACCTTTCTGGCGTGCCCGGGGTAGCGTTTGTCTATTGATATCAGGGCTATGTTGTGAAACACACCCTCAAGCGGCAGGTTCATATCCACTATTTCCGGCAGCTGCTTTTTGAGTAAGGGAAGGAATATCCTCTCCGTTGCCTTTGCAATGAAACAGTCCTCCATCGGAGGCTTTCCAACAATCGTCGCCAGATATATGGCGTCTCTCCTGTGCGTGATACACGTCAGGTGAAACACCGGGAACTCGTCCTCTAAAGAATAATACCCCGTGTGGTCGCCAAAAGGCCCCTCCGTTCGCCGCTCAAATGGCTCGACATAACCCTCCAGTACAAATTCGGCATTGGCCGGGACCTCAAGGGCTACCGTTTCACACTTAATCAGCTCAACTGGAGATTTTCTCAGAAATCCGGCCAGCAGCATCTCATCTATGCCTTCGGGAAGCGGGGCCGTGGCCGTGTAGAGCGTTGCCGGGTCTGCTCCTATGACTACGGCAACGTCGAGGCGTTTACCCAGTTTCTCTGCCTTCTTGTAGTGCCGCGCGCCGTCTTTGTGCATATGCCAGTGCATCCCCGTCGTTGTATCGTCATAGACCTGCATCCTGTACATACCGCAGTTTCTCTCTCCGGTCTCAGGGTCTTTGGTGAATACCATAGGGAGCGTAATGAACCTGCCGCCGTCCCGTGGCCAGGTCTTCAGGATTGGCAGGGCAGAGAGTGACGGGTTATTTTTAATAATCACTTCTTTGCAAGGCCCGTGCTTTACGTATGAAGGGAAGAAGTCGGCAAGACGCTTTAGCATTGGCAGCGCCCTCAGTTTTTCGATAAAATTCGTGGGAATCGCAGGTTCCAGAAATTCGATTATCTCCTTTCCTATCAAGTCGATTGAGTCTACCTCAAGGGCAAGGCACATCCTTTCGTAAGAGCCGAAGAGATTTACGGCGCACGCGAACGCCGAACCCTTGCAACGCTCGAATATGAGCGCCGGGCCGCCTTTTTTCACAACACGGTCGTTTATCTCCGGTATCTCAAGTTCCGGGTCAACCTCAGCCTTTACGCGCTTAAGCAGTTCCCTTTTCTCGAGTACCTTAATAAAATCCCTTAAATCTTTATAGGCCATAACAGGTCTTCTTTATAACACACTATGTCTTCGGATGGGTTATAGAAAATATTACGCCCGTAGTAAGAATAACAAACACTACTATGAGACTTTTGTTAGGAGATACATGAATAACGCCAAAGACATCAAGCAGCATCTTAACCCCGATGAAAACTAAAATCCCGACTACGGCCATCTCCAGATGGCACAGATAACGCTTGGCAGCGGCAAGTAAAAAGTACATGGAGCGCAGCCCCAGTATTGCAAAAATATTCGATGTATATACTAAGAAAGGCTCCTGAGTTATGGCAATAATGGCCGGTACCGAATCTATGGCAAACATTACGTCTGCCATTTCCACGACTACCAGACACAGAAACAACGGTGTAATGTGCAATACACCGCCTTCTCTTGTAAAAAACTTATTTCCCGCAGAGTAAGGAAGGGTCTTAAAGAACCGCCGGGATAACTTAACCGACCAGTGGTTATTGTAGTCAACAATTTCCTTTTCGTCCTTATCTGCATGTCTGTACATCTGCCAGGCCGTCCATAAAACAAAGATGCCAAACAGGGCCAACACCCACTTCCCAAGCAATAACAGTGATGTGCCTATTGCAATAAACACCATCCTGAACACTATAGCGCCAAGAATTCCGTAGTAGAGCACCCTGTGCTGGTACTCGTTTTTTATCGAAAAACTGGAGAATATTGCCATAATCACAAACAGGTTATCGACCGAAAGAGAAAGCTCTATTAAATATCCCGAAAGAAACAGAAAGGATTTCTCAGTGCCATGCGTAACTCCGACATACACGGCAAAGCACAGAGACAGCATCACCCAGATAACACTGCGGACAGCCGCATTTGTAAAACTCATTACACCGTCCTTCCTGTTAGTGTAGAGATCTATAAGCAGAGCCGCTATTATTACCGAAAAGAATATAGCTACTTCTATTAAAGTATATCCGAATATCATACGGTAACCATTATAGCAAAAGTGGGGAGTTATTTTAAAGAGAATTATTTTACGCCAGGCATGGCACTCACCCTGCCTGGCGCTTAGGGAGGTTATCGTTTGAGGGTCAGGACGTCCTGAAGAATTTCATCCGTGGTCTGTACGGACTTGGAGTTCGCCTGAAAGGCCCTCTGGTTTGTTATCATGGTGACAAATTCGGTGCCGAGGTCGACGTTGCTTGACTCCAGTGAACCGGCTATTATTCGTCCAAGGCCGCTGGTCTTAGGCGCACCGATAATGGCCTCTCCTGAGTTATTTGATACTATGAATAAATTATTACCCTTTTTAGTGAGTTGGTCTGCGGCGGCAAAGCGCGCAAGCACTACCTCTCCAAGTACCCTGCTCTGTCCGTTTGAAAACACGGCAGTAATTATACCTGATTCGTCGACGTTAACACTTTTCAGCGCCCCAGGGGCGTAACCGTCCTGAGACAGAGTCAGGATTTGGTTGCTGTCGGCAAGCTGCAATGTGCCTGTAAGGCCAGTTCCACCTTCCTGTTTTGATATACCATAGTCAAAGGTAACGCCCTGTGGATTTGACACACCATCGCCAAAACTAAAATAAGTAACAGGGACTGCCGACGACGAGGCTGAGCCGTCACTGACGAGCGCCCCGGTTGAGTCGAACGTGAGGGTTTGCACTGTTCCGGTAGCCATTGTAAGGACGGGACTTGAGGCAGTTACACTGGTGCTGCTGCCAGTCTTATAGGCATAGTGAACCTGCCATGAATTATCCGAGGCCTTTGTGTAGTATGCCGTAACTTCGTGAGCGCCGCCCTGGGAATCATACACTGTCGTCGTATTGGAGTAGTTATAGTTTGCCGGGTCGTTGTTAATGCCGTCACCATTGGCGTCCAATGTAAAGGCGGCCGTGATAGCCGAGGCCCTGGAGTTGAGATTGAGAGCTGTATTCACCTTGCTCGTCTGTTTTGCGGTATTCAAATTGGCTTGTATCCTGACGTCAGTTACGCCGCCAGAGAATGTGTTGGTGCCTACTGCGCTGACATCAGTAGCCATGTAGCCCTGAACTCTCAGTCCGGTTGGCGTTACAAGGTAACCGTTTTTATCCAGGCTAAAGTTTCCAGCCCTCGTATAATAAGTACTGGTCCCGTATCCATTAGAAGTGGATGGGTCTTTAACTACAAAAAACCCGTTACCGTCTATCGCCATATCGAGTGCATTGCCGGTGCTTATAAATGATCCCTGAGTAAACAACTGGCTTACGCTGCTTAAAAGCGAGCCTCTTCCAATTTGCCCTGATGAGGTGCCGGTAGAAAGCTGTTGGCTTAGTACGTCCCCAAAATTGGCCCTGCTGCCTTTAAACGCGGTTGTATTCATATTGGCTATGTTATCACCAACAACACCTAATGATGAACTGTTGGTGTTCATTCCACTTATTGCCGTCCACAGTGAAGTTATCATATATTGCTCCTCCTTGTTATCCGTTTTATGCAGATGTTTTAATCGAAGTATCCTTTATTTCTTTTACGTCGCTCATTTTAACATTGCTTCCGTTGTCGAGCTTCAAATAGGAGACTCCGCTGTCGAACGTTACTCCGGTTACGGTTCCCGTGGTGCTGTCATTCATAATAACGCTCTTGCCGATGAGGCTCGTTGCCGAGATATTGTTTAACGAGTTGGAGTAGGCGCTTAGGGTCTCGATGTTTGTGTTGAGATTCGTCAGTTGCTCAACCGATGTGAACTGGGCAAGCTGGGTGGTGAAGTTCTCCGTGTCCATCGGGCTCATCGGGTTTTGATACTTCAACTGTGTGGTAAAGAGTTTCAGAAAATCCTCCTTGCCTATGCCGGCGCCGGACGATGTCGCACCTGTCGTTGTTTTCGTAGAGTCTGCCGTTGCAGAGGACGATGTCTTTGTCGAGGACGTATCTGTCGACGACGAGCCTGTTGAGGACGAACTGGCCGAGGCCTTCGCGGTCTTACCTGAGGTTAAATAACTCCCCGTGGTATATGAATTGCTAGCTGCCGATATGTTCATAGTTTTCTCCTTTCTATGCAAATATACTTATGCCGCCATTGGCGGTGTATTTAACTGTTTCATATCCTGTAACCTGGGTAACCTGTATCTGTCCTTGTACTTTATGCCCTTTATCTTTGTCGTTTTCATTTTTTCCATCTTTGAAAGAGCCGTCTCTGTCTTTAAGTGAAACCGTGAAATCCCCCACGGTAAGGCCCTCTTTTGTGAGTGCGTTGACTATGTCGTGCAGGTTTTTCTCTATAATCCCTTTGGCCGCCGCATCAGTAGCGCTGATGGTTGCGGTTATAACCCCTTTTTCGACATTTATGCCAATGTCAAGCTTTCCAATACCATCCGGCTCAAGTGTTACCTCAACGGATGTGTCGCTTTTTCTCAATATAGTAAATCTGTTGTCGTTGACATCAATTGTCTTAGCGGCGCCAATCTCTAACTTCCCGGCCGCGCCGGCACTCTGGGGCCGGTCTGAGGTATGTGCAGCCTTTCCTGCGGCTTCGCCATAGGGTAGAGGGGTTATGTCCGCATCAACTTTGGCATAGTTTAGGTCTTCTTCAGGTTTGGAATCATTGGTTTTCGATGAGAGATCCTTAAGTATGTCAACGAACGTGGTGTCTTTTGCCAAATTTGATGCCGTTGAGCCTTTGGCGTTAAAATCTGTGAGCTGTATTTCATGCGAATTGTTATTCGAGGTTTTTTTGTCTGACTCATTAAGTTCCGGGGCTTTTATCTCAGTGTCGCCGGGTTTTTGCGCGGCCACTTCGATACCGGGCTGCGGTGCGGCCTGTCGGAGATTATTTGCGTCCGGTGAAGTCTGAACGCCAAGCAGCGCGGCCGCGATGTTATTATTATTTGCATTATTAAAGCCGGCGGGTTTTAACCCGCCTAAAACAGTATCGCTAACAGCGTCGGGCTGAAGGATAACCACGCCGGCTGCCGCGGCTGAAGCCGCCGTGGCCTCGTTCGTAGTGGCGTTGGTATTATCGTCTTTCATCAGCTTATCAAGAACACTGTTGAACTGTTTCTTGTCTTTAGCGGCGTCTGAGGCGTCAGAGCGGCGGGTGTCCGAATCGCTGGAGGCCTGTACGTCGCGTGCCTCACGTGCAGAGCCGTCCTGGCGGCTGTTTGACCTTGTTGATTCGCTTGATTTGTCCGCGTTTTGGCGTGTGCCCACGGGGCGGGGGTCTTTTTGGGCACTCAGGTTCAGGCGATATGCCGAGGGATCCTTTTTGGGGTCGTTGGCAATCGGCCTCATGAGGGTTATCTCTTTTGCATCGGCCCTAGGCCTTGATTGGACTATGTCGGCTGCGCTTATCTGTAATATCTCACTCATACAAGCGTAAGAGCAAAATACGTGCCAACTACACTTAGGCCGTTATTACACAGTATTTATGCGGATTTAATTGAACTAAAGGGAATCAGAAGGAAAATATTTCACTTAAGGGGTAAATTTTTCAATGTCTTAGACATCTTCTCGGTCAATATGGCAGCCTTTTTTGGGTCCATTGCGGCCAGGGTTGCGCCGGCCTTGCGGTTTTTCATTTTTAATATTATTGTGGCTGCTACCTCTTCGTCAGTCAACTCCAGATCTTTCGCGGCATTTTCGGGTGGCATCGACTCATAGGTCTTCACTATGTTGTTCATCCGTTCGCTGTCACTCTCTTTTATTTGCGCCATTATGGTTTCGAGTTGCTTTAATAGTTTTTCGTATTCGGCGATTTTCTTATCTACGTCGGCCCTCAGGGCGCTTACTCTTTCCTCCTCCTTTCTTACGGCCTCTTCCCTTCTTGACAGTTCTATGCTTTTATTTTTTCCCGGGTCGCCCACTGGAGCTGGAGGCTCCTGGGCGTAAAGGGCAATTGTGCAGAAAAAAATACCTGCAATGGAGAAACATACCAGAGACAGCAGTACCTTACTGCCTCGTAAGACGTGAGAGATATGCGAAATCCATCTGGCGCTGCTCAATGGCAGATTTCCTTTTTGTGTCTTCATTTATTACCTTATCCTTGAGTATCCCTACGGTTTTTAATTCCTTATAGGCCTCTACGAGGGCAGCCTGCACTTGTTGCAGCTCCTCGTCCTTTTGTTTTACTACGAGAATTTGCTCGTCTATTTTTTTATATAACATATCAATGTAATCGTAGAATATGGTAAGTTCGTATGGATTTACAGCACTGCCGGATTTTTTCTGCTCCAAAACGGCTATTGTGCCGGTGAGGAGGCTCTCTAAGGCTGCGAGGTTTTCCTGTTCTGTTCTCAGGGCCGTCCACGCCTTATGGACCTCCATTTCTGCCTCGTCCTTCTTAAATTCCCTGACCTGTTCTATGCGTTTAAGCATGTCCAGTTTTGACATTCGTTACTCCTTCATGCCGAAAATAAGGCTGCCAGGCCCATAAAGCTGGCCTTAAAATCCCTGGCCTCATTCATGCCCTGCTTTAAGTAGGCATTTAGTCTGTCGATCATCGAAATGGCATAGTCAACCTTCGGGTTTGACCCTTCCTTGTATGCCCCAAGGTTAATCATATCCTCAAACCTTTTATAAATCGACATCACCTCGATAAATCTCCCCGCGGCATCCTTATGGGGCTTGTCTATGATGTCTGGCATTACCCTGCTTATAGACCTCAGTATATTTATGGCCGGATAGTGGTTTTCCATTGCCAGATCCCTTGAGAGGACTATATGGCCGTCCAAAATGGACATAACCGAATCGGCCACGGGGTCTGACAGGTCATCTCCCTCGACGAGAACGGTATAGATGCCCGTAATGCTTCCCCTACCCTTTTGTGTCCCCGCACGCTCAAGGAGCTTTGGCAAGAGGGCAAACACCGACGGCGTATAGCCCTTCGTGGCGGGCGGCTCACCCACGGCCAATCCTATCTCGCGCTGTGCCATGGCAACGCGCGTCAGTGAGTCCATAAACAAGAGCACGTCATTCCCAAGCCCCCTGAAATATTCGCTTATCGCCGTGGCCACAAACGCACCCTTTACCTTCGCAACCGGCGACTGCTCGGACGTGGATACCACTACTACAGATCTCTTCATTCCCTCAGGCCCCAGGTCTCTCTCTATAAACTCCCTGACCTCTCTGTTTCTCTCTCCAACAAGGGCGATTACGTTTATGTCGGCTCGCGTGTATTTTGCCATCATCCCAAGCAGGACGCTCTTTCCCACGCCGGCCCCGGACATTATCCCTATTCTTTGCCCTTTGCCCACCGTTAAGAGGCCGTTTATTGCCGCAACCCCCAGGTCTATAGGCTCAGTGATTCGCTCCTTTGACATGGGATTTGGAGGGGTAGACATCAGCGGATAGCTTGCACCGCTAATCTGGCCCTTTCCATCTATGGGGAGGCAGGATTCGTTTATGACCCTGCCAATAAGTCCATCGCCGGCCTTTATCGAGACCTTCTTACCCATGGCCAAGATCCTGCTGTCTGGCCTTATAAATGATATATCGCCTGTGGCCATCAGGAGCGCCTTTGAGTCCTTAAATCCCACCACTTCGGCGTCTATCGGGAGCTGGCCGTCCGAGTATATCTTACAGGCCTCCCCTACGCTAGCCTTTATACCCGTGGCCTTTATCATTATCCCTGTTATTTCGGTTATCCTGCCGTATACCCTCAGGGGTTCCGACCCCTCGGCGGCCTTTGCATAGGGTGACAGGTCAATTGGCTGCAAGATTTTGCCTCATATCCTCAATGACATTTGTCAGAAGCTCGTCGACATTTGTCACGACCTCCTCCATAGGGCCTATAACTAAGGGGCCGTATACCGGCAGCGACGGGTCTATGTCTATAACTATCTCCTGGTGCAGGTCAAGAAACTCAGACCTTCTTTGCAGAAACAGCTCATGCAGCGATGGATGAATCTTTATGGTAATCTGGCCCGTTTTCTCGAGCCTGTTTATGCCCTCTTTAACAAGCCCTACGACAACTTCTGGGTTAATGGAAAGCTCTTCGTAGAGGACTTTTTTTGCGATAGTTATGGCAAGCATAAGGAGCTGCGGTTCGGCCTCTCTAAGGGCCTTTTCTTTTAGCTCCCTGAACTCCATGATAATGCCGTTGAGTTGGTCTATCAACGGTGTTGCCTTGTCCTCATAGGACTTCTGGCCTTCTGCCTGTCCGGCCTGCAATCCCTCCCGGTATCCCTTGTCAAAGGCGTCTTTCTCTATCTGGGCAGCCCTCTGCCTTGCCTCACGCTCGATGGCCTCGGGGTCTGGCGGCGGTTCCGGAGGAGGTTCCTCCACCGGAGGGAATTCATCCGGTTGAAAGCTCTCCTCATCCTGAGTGGTTTCCTCTTGTTGAAAGCCCTCTTCCTGGGCAATATCCGCCTGCACTGAAATATCCGCCGGCATGTCCTCCGGCAATATGTTCTCTGGCACGGCCTCCAGCGAAGGCAGAATATATCTGTCAAGATTTGAGCTTTTAAGTACCTTCTGGCTATACAAGCGCCTCATCCTCTGAGCTTCCGGGCAGGATTATCTTGCCCTCTTCGCTGAGTTTTCTTGCCAGTTTGATGATGTTTTGCTGCGCCTTCTCTACCTCCGATACCCTTACGGGGCCTTTTACCTCCATGTCTTCTTTTAGTATCTCGGCGGCCCTCTTTGACATGTTCTTAAATATCAACTCTTTCAGCTGCTCAGATGCTGTCTTAAGCGCAAGCGACAAGTCCTCTGTGCTGACCTCTTTCAACACGGTCTGAATCCCTCTGTCGTCCACCCTGACAAGATCCCCAAAGACAAACATGAACTGCCTTATCGCATCGGCAAGTTCGTAGTCATGGCTTTCTATGTTCTCAAGTATAAGCTCTTCTGTTGCCTTGTCCGTAGAGTTGAGGATTTGGGCAACCTTCTTCACGCCGCCAACCTTGATACCTTCACTTCTCTCAAGATCAAGCTCACTCTTGAGCACATCCTCTATCTCTTCGATTGCATCGACTGGAATACCCTCAGTGGTTGCCATTCTCATAGCCACATCGACCTTTAATGATTTTGGCAGTGTTGTCAGGACGGTTGCCGCCTGCCCGGGGTCAAGCAGAGTGAGAATAAGGGCAATGGTCTGGGGATGCTC
>PEAC01000043.1:0-10372 GCA_002753305.1 Nitrospirae bacterium MYbin6 | reverse complement strand
GTCCTGCTTGGGATGCTCCGTAAGCAGAAAGTTGGTCAGTTTTTTCGCGTCGACCTTTTTGAGGGACTCAAGTGTGGCCTCTACCGCGGTCTTTTCCATGATTTTCTTTGCGGTCTTTTCATCAAGGCCCTTGATAAGCATTTGCTTGACGTATTCACTGCCCCCTACGTATATCTCTCCCTTTTCGACCTTTGTGGAGGCCTCCTTGAAGACGGACTTTATCTCATCCTCTTTCAGCGATTGTATCTTTGACATCATGGAACTGATCTTGCCAATTTCCTTTATATCCAGGCTTTTCAGTATCTCGGCAGCGGCATCGTCACCGATTGCCGTAAGAAATATTGCGGCCTTCTCCTGTCCGGTTAGTTCTACGTTACTAGCCATTGTCTATCCCCCTTCCTCTGTTTTCATCCAGTCTTTTATCATTTTTGCTGCCTGTTGAGGGTTCGCCTTTGCCCATTTGAGCCACATCTCTGTGTCTGCTTTCGTAGGGCTTTCCTTCTTCTGCGGCGGTTTTGGTATTTTCCTCTCCGGTTCCTTTTTCTCCGGCGCTTTCAGCAGTTTTTTTTCTGTCTCTTTATGTGATGACATTATGACGGCTCCTCCGCTCCCATCCACTCTTTAATAAGTATCGCTGCCTGTGTGGGGTTTTCCTTCACCCAGTCCGACCAGTCCATCATCTCCCTTTTAATAGTCATCTCCTCAGTAGGGGGCATCGGCACATCCCTCTCTGGTTCCTTTGGGAGTGTCTTCTTAACCACCTGCTCCAAAGCGGCAACGGACTTTGGATATGGCAGCTCCTTTACCTGCTGCGGCAGCGCCTCCTGTACCAGGGACTTAACAATAGGCCTGACCACGAACAAGATAAACATGAGCGCAAGCAGTACCGGTGCCAGGTACTTTATTATCATTATACTGTCCTTTACATAGTCCCTCTTGCCAGGCTGCGTATCCTCCTGGGGCAACGGTTCAAATGGCATGTTTACTACTGCCACCTCGTCTCCCCTGGTTTCATTGAAACCGATGGCCTTCATGACAAGGTTTTCATATTGCTTTAACTCCTCTTTCGTATGAGGGGTGTAGACAATGTCTTTGGGATCTTTCGAGTCAGGCTTCATTGCATACGTGCCATCTACCACCACGGCTGCCGAGAGCCTCTTTACGCTGCCATACTGGGCTATATAGTGGCTGGTTATCCTGTTCATCTCATAATTGACTGTTTCGCTGTTCTTTTTCATGTCCTGAGTGGAGCCAGTGGATTTTTGAGTGTCCTTTGCCGGCAGATTCGACTGAACTCCTGGAACGCCTCCCGGGGTTGTCGTCTTGGATTCCTCATTCATCGTCTGCTTACTTCTTACCACACTAACCACTTTATCTTCTGGATTGTATTTCTCTTCAGTCTTTTCCATTTGCGAAAAATCCAGTTCGGTGCTTACCTTTACCTTGACCTTCTCCTTGCCGACGACAGGTTCCAGGATTTCACGAATCCTTACTTCAAATTCCTTCTCATATTTTCGCTGAAGCTCCAGCTGCGTGGCCGTCAGGCCCATTATCTCCTCTCCCTGGCGCGTGAGCATGTTGCCGTTGCTGTCAACAATTGTTATATCTTTAGAGTCCAATCCCTCAATACTGCTTGCAACAAGGTGTACTATGCCCTCTACCTGATTTTTTGTCAGGGTTTTTTGCGGCTTCAAGGTCAAAAGAATGGATGCGGTTGGGGGCTGCTTGTCCTTTACAAAGAGAGACTTCTCCGGTATGGCCAGGTGTACCCTTGCCTTTTCAACCTCCGCCAAAGCCATTATAGTACGCGCAAGTTCCCCCTCAAGCGCCCTTCTGTAGTTTAGTTTCTGAACAAAATCGGTTGCCTGGAAGTCTGTCTTATCAAATACCTCAAAGCCTATGCCGCCGCCCTGTGGAAGCCCCTGGGCGGCCATCTGAAGCCTGAGTTCGTAGACCTTCTCAGGAGGTACTGTGATGCTGTTTGCCGTCACCTTATACGGCACTTTCAACTGTTGGAGTTTTTCGACTATTTTCCCAGCGTCGCCCTCTGAGAGATTTGCAAACAGGACTGAGTACGGGGTCTTTTGCGACCATGAAAATAACAGTATGATTGCCGTTATCCCCGCTGCCATTGCAACAGCGATGATCAGCTTTTTCTTCATTGGCCAGCTTTTTAATATATCAATAATGTTTTGCATAATGTCCGGTTATTCTTTTTTTATACAGACTGAATATTAACTGAGACTGGCCTGCTTGCCTTTTCCGAGCCAGACAATCTTCTCAGAAAATAATCGCCGTTGTTTACGTAACTGCCGCTGCAGCACAAAGAACACCTCCCACGCCGCAGCCGCACTATGTACGCACTACACCTGCATCCTCATCACTTCGTCATAGGCGTTGAGGAGTTTATTTCTGACCTCCAGCATGAGCTGAAATGACATATCAGCTTTTTGCATAGCCAACACTGCGTTGTTTACGTCGCCGCCTTTGGTAAGGTCTTCGATTGCCTTGTCGGCCTCCTGCTGAATGGCGTTGACCTTTGTAAAGGCATCCTTAAGCGCAGTGTCAAAACCGCCCGCCGCACCTGTGGCGTCCTTGCCGGTTGGCTTTAACTGCAGTGGCAGCTCCATATTTGCACCGGTTATCTTTATCTCAGCCATACCTACCTCCCGATCTCCAACGTCTTGAGATACATACCCTTAGAGATGTTAAACGCCGATACATTGGCCTCGTATGCCCTGGTGGCCATCATCATGTTCACCATCTCCTCTACTACATTAACATTTGGCATTGCCACATAGCCATCATTATTTGCATCCGGATGCGTAGGGTCGTAAATCAATGTGGGTGGTGTTTGGTCCTCCACTATTTCAGCGACCCTGACCCCCCTGTTGGCCGTGGTGGGGTCTTTTTTTGCATCTATGAGCGTTGTTTGAAATACAACTTCCCTTCTCTTGTATGGGCCGCCCTGTTCGGACCTGGTCGTATGAATGTTCGCAAGGTTCGACGCGATGATATTCATCCGCTCACGCTGTGCCTCAAGGGCCGATGCACTCGTTTTAAATACCCCGTATAACTCCACTACTACGGCCTCCTTTTAATGGCATCTTTATACATCGTGAACTTCTGAGAAATCAGCTTTACAGACGCCTGGTACTTCATGGCGTTTTCTGTCATCTTTGCCACTTCCATGTCTATTTCCACATTATTGCTGTCGCCCCATAACAGTGTGTCTAAAGGCGACGTAAGTCCGGCCAACGTTACCGGGAGGCCGTCTTTGTAGTGCATCCTGTTTGTAGTGTACATCTTCATCCTCTCGTCGTCAAAGTACGAACTGAAATCTACATCTCTCGCCTTGTATCCAGGTGTGTCTGAGTTGGCAATGTTTGAGGACAACACCCTGTGCCTGAAGGTCGTGGCCTCCATCAGCTTCTCTAAGTTTTTTACTCCTTTATCCATATCCATAAATCTGTCCTCTTGTTATAATATGTATCAATAATCATGCCAGCCAAACAATACTATCTATACATAAACTAATTCTTTACATTATCCATGTAACAATCAGTAATTAAATATTATTAACAATACCACCATCCAGCGCCATCCGTCCGGCAAGGGACACCGTGATGTCGAAATTCCAACATCTTAGCTAATCATCGGGAAAAATTTTCCCATATTCGTTCAATTTATTCCTGATTGTCCTCACGCTGACCCCTAAGATCTTTGCGGCCTTTGTCTTATTGCCGCTAACATCCTCAAGGGTCTTAAGAATCAGGTCTCGTTCCATTTCCTTTATGCCGCGCTTGCCGGCATCCTGGGAGACTGTGATTTTAGCGGCCGACTGTTGTTGTGGCAGTTCGTCAAGCATGAAGTCTGATACGTCAATCAAGGGATTCCTTGACAGGAGTACCGCCCTGTGTACGGCGTTTTCTAACTCTCTGATATTGCCCCGCCACTGGTTTCTGATGAGAAAATCAAGGGCCACATCTGTCAGCCCCTTGGCCTCCTTGTTAAGGAGGGTTGAGAATTTCCTGACAAAGTAATCGGCAAGTAAAGAGATATCCTCGGGGCGTTCTCTCAACGGAGGGACATGCAGTGGAAAGACACTCAACCTGTAGTAGAGGTCTTCCCTAAAATTTCCCGCTGCGGCCTCTTTGATGAGGTCCCTGTTGGTGGTGGCCAGCACCCTGGTATCTATGGGTATGGTGTGTTTTCCCCCTATCCTGTCGATTTCCCTTTCCTGAAGTACGCGCAGGAGTTTAGCCTGAAGGCCCATGGGCATCTCCCCTATTTCGTCAAGCAAAATGGTGCCCTCGTTGGCCAACTCGAACTTGCCGAGTTTTTTGTCCGTAGCGCCGGTAAAAGAACCCTTTTCGTGGCCAAACAGCTCGGACTCCATGAGATTGTCGGGGATTGCCGCGCAGTTAACGGCAATGAAGGGTTTTGATTTTCTGAGGCTTTGGCGATGAACGTATCTGGCAATCAGCTCCTTGCCCGTACCGCTCTCGCCATAGATCAACACTGTGGTATCACCTGCGGCAACATCACGGGCGATTTGCAGGAGGCGCACCATTTTCGGATTCCCGGTGATGATTTCCCTGTCTGCTGCCATGGCTTCCATAATGGAGCTGATCTTGGCGTTTAACTTATCGAATGAAAATGGTTTCATAAGGTAGTCCGAGGCGCCTTCTTTCATTGCCTCAACGGCGTTTTCCACCGTGCCGTAGCCGGTTATTACAAGCACGGGGAGATTCCCTACGCGCCTTCTTACCTCTTTCAGAAACGTCAGGCCATCCATTTTTGGCATCTTCATGTCGGTAATAATCATAGCAAACGGCGTATTAGCCATTTTGTTGAGGCCGTCCTGGCCGTTTTCCGCAACGGTGGCCTCATAGCCCAGCCGTTGAATGGCCTCTTTTAATGCGTCTCTCATCTGAGAGTCGTCATCGACTACGAGAATCGGTTTCATTTCTTTCAATAGTTTCTCCTGCTGATTTATTGTAACATAAATATTTGCTATTGTTTTAGGGGCAGCACGATTTGAAAGGTACTGCCCATGCCCTTTTCGCTCTTTGCCTTGATTGTCCCGCCGTGGGCCAGCATTATCTTTGTTGCAATGGCAAGCCCCAAGCCCGTGCCTTTTTCCTTTGTACTGAAAAACGGATCGAAAATCCTCTCAAGATTTGCGTGCTCTATACCCTCGCCGTTGTCCGTAACCTCGATGACGGCGGATTTTTCGTTAACATATTCATCAATGCCTATCCTGCCTTCCTCACCGGCCGCTTGGATTGCGTTTATAATTACGTTCATAAGCACCTGCTTCAACAGCTCGCCGTCGCCAAGGACCTGGGCGTCGCTGCCATTGCTCCTTGTAAACTCTATCCCACGGGCCTCTACCAACGGCGTCAGCATGAATATTGTGTCGTCCACTATGGAGTTTAACTTTAGTGTGTGGAAGGCCGGCTTCTGTGATTTTGCAAAAAACAGCATATTCGTAAGTATGTTATTGAGGCTTCTGATGCCGGTTGAGATTCCCTTTGCAAGGGTTGCCTGTGGCGAGCCGCTCAATTCGTTCTCAAGCATGCTGGCGTAGAGTTCTATGCTGCAAAGCGGGCTTCTGATTTCATGCACTATCTGTGCCGCCATCTCACCCATTGCTATGAGGCGTTTGTTTCGCTCCTGCTGGGACTCAAGTTCCTTTATCCTCGTCATGTCCTGTATCAGAATCACCTGGCCTCTGACTGACCCCCTGGGGTCGGTTACATTTGAACGGGACAATAGCACGTTATGAGTCTTAGTGCCAGTCTTCAGAAACGTATCCGCTCCTTCGCTGGCAAGCTCTATTCCAAGCCCGCTAAAGGCCTTCCCTATTACGTCTGCCGGGCTTAGGCCCAGGAGTGTCTCGGCAGCCTTGTTAAACATGGTAATGTTGCCGGAGGGGTCGATGACGATTATTGATTCACTCAGGCTCTCAAGAATCCCCTTCAGGTAGTCCTCTGCCTCTTCCGTGTCGTACAGGGCCTTTTCTAATTGCCTGTTTTTTTCCTCAAGCTCTTCGGTCAGATAGTGGACGCGGTCTTTGAGTTTTTGATATATCTGCTCAAGGCTTTGCGAGGCCGTTGTGAAATTCTGAAACGCGTCGTTCAGGCGTAATATGTCTTCCATCGTCTTTATGGTTTCCATCGTTATCCGGTTCCTTTCATATCAGATTTCCATTGTACCATTAATTTTCCCATATATTGTTAAAGAATTACTTTAACTCCTCCAGCATTTTATTAACATCCTGCCCCTGAATAATCGACTTGGCAAACTTACTCAACGGAGAGTTCCCCTCGCTGAGTTTTTTTATGGCCTCTCTCCCCTCGGCATCCCTTAGAATAGTGCCTATACGATACAAGGCCCATTCGTTTGACGGGTCTTTTGAGAGGACTTGTTTATAGTAATACACGGCCTCGGTCTTTTTGCCAATCAGATAGAGATTCTCTGCCATACTCATGGAGTCTCCAGCGTCGCTCCCTAGAGTCTTCAACACCTTTTCGTAAAACGCGAGGGCCTTCTCCTTATCCGGGGCGGCGCTCAAGACGTCTCTTAGCATCGGAAGGTCGTCTTTCGTTAATTGTTTTATGGCTGACAACTTCTCATATGCGGCCTTGTAGTCCTGATTTTCGTAAAATACCTTTGCCTCGGCCCTTAATATTTCGTCTACAGGTACTTTGTACTGCTTTAGTTGCCCCAGGTATTTCACGGCCGCGGCCTTGTCTCCCATGTCGGCGTAAATACGGGATAACTCATAGAGGGCCTTTTGCCTTTCCTCGTCTGAGGAGTTGTGAGAAATCCACTCAAGGGCGTCTATGTATGGCTTACCTGTGTTTTTCAATAGTCCGGCGGCTTGCAATATGAGCTTTTCGTATGGGGGCGACATGTATAACTTTCCGTACCCTTCCCATAATTCGACAAATTGTTCCTTGTTATGTTGGAGCGTGTCGTTCAGAATAACTTCAAGTTTATTGATAAATTCTTTTGAATCGAGTTGTTTTTCATATTTTGATTTTAATAATTCAACTGCCTCTTTGTATTTTTTTTCTTTTAATCGAAGTTCGTAAACAATCGCGTTGCGCTCATCCTTGTCCTTGCCGGATAGAAAGAACTTATCCAGTTCACTGAGCGTGATTTGTGTCTCCGGCAGTTTGCCTTGGGCTAACTGTACGCGTGCAAGCTTCAGCAGGGCCTGTCCCTTGTCTGCCCTGTCTCTTGTGTTTAAGGCCGCTGCCAGATATCTGGCAGCAATGTCGTTCTTTGAGCTGTCGGCTGCAATTATGCCGATAATAAGGTTGGCCTTTTCTTTGTATTTTTTGTTATTTACCAGGACAAGAACATCTTTTGCCTTGGCGGTATTTCCTGTCTGATAGAGATTTTCACCATATAAAAAACGTGTTTCATCGCTTTTTTGCATGTAGGCACTGTTTTTCTGAAGGGCCGCTTTGTAAGCCTCCTGGGCCTCCTTAGTCCTGCCAAGCCTCTGAAGTATATTTGCCTTGCCGTAAAGAGCTATATCGCTATCGCCCGCCTTTTCATACGCCTGAAGTGCATCTGATAGCTTATTCGTAGTATCAAAGCCCCTTCCAAGATACAGGTAAGCCCTTTCGACATTTCTTGCGTCAGGGAATGATTTCAAATACTGCCTGAAGCCGGATTGGGATTCATAGAAGTACTTCTTGTCGAAATACAGCTCGGATCTCCGAAAAAGCGCCTCTTCACGGACATCCTTATTTGTTGAGTACATATAGGCCTTTCTGTATGCCTCGATAGCGCCCGTGTAGTTTTTCTGCCTGTCAAGCGCCCTGGCATAGATAAAATTACAGGCCGCGCCTGTCTCAGTAGTATACGTATAACACTCGTTCAGCGCCTCTGCCACACGGCTATAGTCCTTCATCTCAAGATACACCCATGCCTGCTTAAGCTCCGGCGTTGTCAGTACTTCGCTAATATTCAGGGCATATGCGCCCGTCCCATAAAGAAGCGCTATAACTATCAACAGCCCCTTAAGAAATCCATACACCATACATTACCACCAGCCGGTACACATGTCGTTAATTATATAGTAACAAATTACATTCTAATATGCAAATATTTAATATCAAAGGTTTTATATTGCGCAGTCGACGCATTTTGGCTATATGGCCGGAGGCTCGTTTGTCTTAGCGTCTGTCTTAACATCGAGGCCCTTTTTCTTGAGCTTCTCAAGGAAGGTAGTCCTGTTAAGCCCAAGCAGTGTTGCCGCCTTGCTTTTAACGCCTCCAGAGATCTCCATGGCCTGGACGATAAACGATGTCTCAATGTCATCAAGGTATGTCTGTAGGTCCATCCCATCCGGGGCCATCTGAGACAGTGAGACGATAGAGGTATCGGCGCGTTGTTTCGTATCGAAAAACCGCGGAGGCAAATCATCCGGGGCAACCATGCCGGTCTCGTTCAGGATAACGAATCTCTCTATTATTGTCTCAAGTTCCCTGACGTTTCCCGGCCAATGGTACTTAAGCATAACGTCAAGTGTTTCTGGGAGGATTGTAAGGCCCTGCTCCCCCTGTTGTGAGGAAGGGGCCATCTTCCCCATAAAAATATTTATAAAATGGTCTATCAGCATTGGTATGTCGTCCTTGCGTTCCCTCAGTGGGCTGATGTGAATCGGGATAACGTTGAGGCGGTAGAAGAGGTCTTCCCTGAAAGTCCCTTTTTTCGTTGCCTCCTCGAGGTCTTTGTTGGTTGCCGCTAAAATCCTGAGGTCGACCTTGATAGTTCTTGTCCCACCTACCCGCTCAAATTCCCTTTCCTGAAGCACTCTTAGAAGCTTAACCTGAAGCGATGGGTGAAGTTCTCCTATCTCATCAAGAAGAATCGTACCCTTGTCCGCCAGCTCGAAACGCCCTTTGCGCGTGTTTATCGCCCCAGTAAACGCCCCCTTTTCGTGTCCGAACAGCTCGGACTCAAGCAAGTCCTTAGGGATTGCTCCGCAGTTTAGTGGGATAAAGGGATTCTCTGCCCTTATGCTGTTGTAGTGAATCGCCTTTGCCACAAGCTCCTTACCTGTGCCGCTTTCACCTGTTATGAGAACTGTACTGTCGGCGTGTGAGACCTTCTCTATCATATTGTAGAGACGCTGCATCTGGGATGATTTCCCGATCAGCTTATAAAAACTCGTCCTGGTTTCCATGCTGTATATATTGTATAGCTATTTTTGAACTATGTCAATATTAAAACACTTATTTCTATGCGGAGCGGACTGCCTGCAAAATGCTTATCGCTCAATATATTTAATATTACAGCATGTTACAATATTAAACTAAACTACTAAATCAATAATATTAATCTCTGTACCCGTTAATATTTTGACATGGATAAATAATATACTGGGTACATGAATCCGGCAAGACGGGTATCTTCAACCTTTTACTATTTTATAGCCTCGATTGTATCTATGACTTCGGCAATTGTCCCTGCCTTGCGAAGGTGTTCCTTGATTTGTTTTAGCCTGTCCACATCGGTAATTTTGTTAATTTTATCCATTAACACAAGGCCTTCAGCGCCAAACTTAATATCAAGTGCAAGTTCTATTGCGCATAATAGCCCCTTCTCTAGTCCCTCCAACATTCCCTTCTCCATTCCCCTCTCTATCCCCTTCTCCATCCCCTCTAACATTCCACGCTCACGTCCCTGCCTGAACCTTGCGTCTCTCTCCATGTCATAAACAATAGCCATATCCTCTGCCTCCTTTAATATTTCGTCCTGCAAATCCCTCAGCTGCGACAGGACTTCCACCTGCCGAATGTACTTGCCACGGAGCGTTTCCTCCGGCACCAGTTCCGTTAACCTATCAAGTATCTCTCTTATGAATATTTTAACACCTTTCTTTTGATAATTGCACAGGATTGAGATTATTACCTCCTCAGGCCTATCCGAATATAAGAACTTATCGCAGTCAACATCGCGCATATCTATCAGATTATACCTATGGGACGTCGTCTCTGTTGAGATGCTGTCTTTCATCGTCAATGGCTCATTGCCAATGTAAAATACGTACTGCATCGGTGCAATCCCAAGTACTTCCACAATATAAACCCAATACCTCAGCTCCCTGTATACCATTTTGAAATAGTTTGTGGCCTGAAATTCGATATGTAATATAATTATGGAACCATCATCCAGTTCCACCCTTAAGATAAAATCCGCCTCGCGTTCATTCGTTATCTGAAGCTTTGTCTCTATCACCGTGAAATTCACGACCTTTAATCCGATCACTTTTGTTACCATGGTAATGACGACATCCTTCAGGATTTCTTTCAGAATCTTATCATAGCGCTTTGACATCCTGGCT